>JAOTSI010000114.1 GCA_029865005.1 Desulfobulbaceae bacterium | reverse complement strand
CGGCATGGCCCGCTGGCTCTCTCAGCAAATAGCCTTAACCCACGGCGTCGCGGCCCAGCTCCAATTCCCCCTACCAGCCCGTTTTGTTTGGGATACTTTTCAGTCACAATTTGGGGAACTACCCAGCCAATCCGTTTTCGACCGTAAAATTATGCATTGGCGTATTTTTGATCTCTTACCTCAACTCGCCCTGCAAGAGGAGTTCGCAGAACCCGCAGATTATCTGAATCACGATGAAGATGAACGTAAACGGTATCAACTCGCCTCCAAGCTCAGTGACCTCTTTGACCAATACCTGGTATATCGCTCTGATATGCTGGAATCTTGGGAAAAAGGAGAGGATAAACATTGGCAGGCGATTTTATGGCGTCAACTATGCCAAACAGAGGAAGAACATCGTGCTATTTTATTACAAAAATTTCGAACTTTAGTAAATAATAACACTCTAACCCCCGGCAAATTACCTCGACGGGTAGCATTTTTCGGAATCAGCTCTCTGGCCCCCTTCTACCTAGAAGTGATTAACGGGATCAGTCAACTGGTAGAAATAAACCTTTTTTGCCTCAATCCCTGCCACGCCTTCTGGGAAGATGTCACCTCCCAACGAGAAATGGCCAAACGACGAACTAGTTGGCGACGCAAAGGAGTGCAGGACGTAAGCGACTATTACGAAGTGGGCAACCCCCTACTCGCCTCTCTGGGAACGGTGGGCAAGGAATTCAACGCCATGCTGGAAGAACTGGTCCATAACAGCGGGGAAGCCTATGAAGAAAACGACCCCACCAGCTTACTGGCCAACCTGCAAAACGATATCCTCAATCTGGAAGACCGCAGCACCCTGGACGCAGAAAAACTAGAATGGGTAGCAAACGACCATTCCCTACAATTTCATATCTGTCATAGCCGGGTACGCGAAATCCAGGTACTCCACGATCAACTTTTACATTTATTTGAACAAGACCCTAGCATCAAACCAGCCGATGTACTGGTAATGGCCCCCAATATAGAAGAATATTCCGCTGCCATAACCGGAGTATTCGGGGCCGCACCGGATAAATTACACATCCCTTGGTCATTGGCTGATCGGCATTATGGGGATGAACAACCGGTGGTTCGAGCCTTTTTGGAACTACTTGATTTGCTCTTTTCTCGCTTTTCAGCCCCTGCAGTCTTCGCCTTTCTGGAAACACCTGTGGTGCTGCGCAAGTTCGGACTAGATGAAGACAACCTACAGCAACTGCGTATTCTGGCAGAAAAAAGCCATATTCGCTGGGGCCTGGACGCAGAGCAGGGGCAAGAATTCGGATTAGACCCTTCTGGTCGTAACACCTGGGAGTTTGGCCTGGACCGACTCTTTCTCGGTTACCTCACCGGCTCTGGGGAAGAGATGTTTCAGGGACTCACCCCGCTTTACGAAGTAAATGATAGCGAGGTTGAGTTATTGGGTACCTTAAGCGATATCCTCTCCCTTTGTCGTCACTACTCAACCGTCATGCAAAATGCCCAAACACCGACCCAGTGGAGCGAATTGCTTTTACAATTATTGGATGATTTTTTCGCACCCCCGGAGGAATCAGAGCAACATGAAACCATGACCCAGCTACGGCAAAACATTTCCAGTTTAGCCCAAGATTGTCAACGAGCAGGTTTTGAGCAAGAGTTGTCCATCAGAGTGGTGCGCGATCATTTACGATCCGTGGTCAGCCAACCAACTGAGGGCAAGGCATTTTTAAACGGTAAGGTTACCTTTTGCAATATGGTACCCATGCGTTCCGTGCCCTTTCGAGTCATTTGGCTGCTAGGGATGAACGATCTCGCCTATCCCCGGCAGCAAAAACCAACATCATTTGATCTCATGGCCCAAAAGCCTAAGCTCGGGGATCGAAACCGCCGCAATGACGACCGCTATCTTTTTTTAGAGGCTCTTATTTCAACTCGCGACCATTTTGTTATTTCACGGGTCGGCCTTGATCAACGTGACAACTCCCCCCTAACCCCTTCGGTGGTTGTGGCGGAGCTGATAGATTACCTCGACCGGGCAGTAGAGCTTCCGGAATCTACCCCGCTGGAGAAGAAACCGATCAGCAAACAGCTAACCATCACCCATCCCTTGCAACCCTTTAGCCCCCGTTGTTTCGACAACAAATTACCCTCAGCAAGTTATGCTTCCTGGTGGCTGCCCACTGGCGAGTCGGATGATAAACCATTTCTGGAGCATCCCCTGACAGCTGACGGAGATGAAAAAATGATCGCCGATTTGGCATCTTTGGCCAAGTTCTGGTGCCACCCCGTACGCTATTTTCTCCTACGCCGCATGGGAATTGATCCCCATCGCCATGATGAAAGTCTCGCGGAGAATGAACCCTTTCAGCTTGATAACCTAGAAAAATATCAGCTCAACGAAGATATGGTGGCACGACTGAGTCGCCAAGAGGACCTGGAGAGTATTCGTCATCGATTACACGGTACCGGCTTTTTACCCCATGGCGGATTTGAACGAAACTATTTCGACGATGCAAGCCAAACCACCGAGGAACTAGTAAAAGGCCTACTCCCCCTAATCGAAAAGCCCAGCGTACCCTTCGGAATAGACCAAAAAATAGGGAATTTTACTCTGCTGGGCCGCTTAACCAATCTCTACGAACAAGGGCGGATAATAGCACGGGCCACTAAATTTAAAGCCACCGATCTTTTATCACTCTGGGTCCATCATCTTGTCTTAAACTTGGATAGGCCGAAAGGGGTGGAGCCGGTTAGTATCCATTTCGCTACCGACAGAGCCGTGAAATTAACCCCGGTTACAAATCCCTCTGTTTATCTGGAAGAACTACTAAATCTCTATCAAACCGGACGCCACGAACCACTCCACTTCTATCCGCGCACCTCCCTAGCTTGGTTTCTCGCCAAAAAAGATAAAAAAGACGCGGCCATCCGTAAAGAGTGGCTACCCACAAAGTTCAAAAACATCTTCATACCTGGGGAAGGCGATGATAAGGCCTACGAGATCGCCCTACGAGGTCAGGAACCATTTGATACACGCTTCATGAAGCTAGCCGGAATTTTTGAACCCATTGAGCAACATTTGGAATTATATAATCCTAGCTCTTAAGACACTATCCATCCCAACCCTACTTATTTAAAGATGAGGTAATCACAACCATCACATCTTCAAGCGGTTACCCCTTACCCGCATAGCCCATACCCAACAGGCTAATTCGGATAAAGTAATGGTATTGAATTGTAAAACAAACTTGTAGCCTATCTCGGACTGTAGAGGCTCCCCTTGTGGGTGCCCGCCTTAATCACCCTAAACTACAAACATTTATTTATTAATAACAGTTAATATAAAAATAATAATTTTCTATTCTTTCAATTAGCTCAGCGGGCACCCACAAGGGGTGCCCCTACAGCGCACAGCAAGATGCAGGTTCATTTTGCATTACAATATCTTGCTGTTGTAGAAATTAGCCTGAATGCTATGGGCTATAGCGAGCGGCACAACGAAATAAATCTATATCACTTTTTACCAATTATGACCCTATATCAGTTTTAAATCAACCAGTTAAAGACCCTGCAAACAGACACCATGTTCATGTTAAGCAGTAAATAATAAAGTCGATTTTCTACCCTTCATACTCAACAAACCACCGCTCACTTGTAACGCTTTCGACAAACTCCATGACTTTCTTATGTTCAGGGTGGTCAAGGAAGCGTAAATATGCGGGTCGATCAGCAAAAAATGAAATTAAGACAACATCAGCTGCAGCTGGGTCGTCGGCAATATTTAAAGCAACTTTAAAATGCTCAATTTCCGGTATTTTTCCGGTTAATTGCTCCAGCCTATCCTTAACAGCCAACCCATTATCTTTCTTTTGCTGCTCTTGAGCCACGTCATTTAAGCGCCACATCATGATACGTTTTAACATTCTATTTTCTCCTTTTGTTTAAAACTGCGTAGTTAGAGCCCAAGTAAAAACCTGCGATCCCTGTCCATTATATTTCTTCCGAATTCTTAGGGCCGCCCCCCTTAGCTCGTCAATGGCACCTGGTCAGTTGCCCACAAATATTTGATTTGACACTATTTTAGCTTAAAAGTGATCACAGGTGCCTCAGATTTATGTGGTTGCCGCTGCTCACTATAGCCTTTCTATGCGGGCAAAGGCAACCGCGTGAAGACGAGGTGCCTGTGACCACTTACAAAAATCTAACCTCAAAACATCCTACAGTTCAAGCTGCTCAATGGTGCTAATAATAGTTTGCCGCTTCTCTAAGAAGGCAACCATTTCTCCTGCTGCTTCCACGATAACCAACTGTTTATTGTCTTGCAGGCACACAGCAATTAGATAGGTGAAATCTTGGGTACCTAAAGGGGCGGCCAGCTCCAAAAGATATCCCGACCTTTTTCCCACCTTAATGTCCCCATCTTTCACATAGATGTAACCGGCATCCAGCATTCGTTTTTTCAAAGCCTCTTTCCAAAACGCAAGTTCCGCATACGGCTCGTTTTTCTCCCTTTTAATTCTATACATGACGCCACTGGAACTCACCGCCCGAATTGTTTCAGTTTCCTCATACGATGCAAAACCCTGTGGTATATTCTGCTCCTTAGGCAATGAATGGCCGCATCCACTCGCCGCGACAATGATGATAACGGCCAATATAATATTTATTATCATTTTATTTATGTACATTTTTAAAATCCCTCACCAGGTCGGTAAGATTCATGGTATTAAGCCACGGGAAAGAAGAATTGCCGTCGGCTACCGGAGCAGTTCTATTACGAAATTGGAAAGTTATGTTGATCCTTGCGTACTTAATTTCATGCCGGAGATAACGAATTTCACCCTTTAGTTTTTCAATTTCCTCCGTTAAAGCCACGACCTCTTGCTCCACAGCCAACACCGATGACTGTTTAGCTTTTTTCAATACTTCAAAATAATTGATCAACAGGGATTCTCTTGATTTAAGAGAGGCAAGACGCTGTGACAATCGATCCCCCAAATAACTACTGCTATAAGAGCGATCCGCAACAATCCCCTGCTGTCCTACAAAATCAATAAAACTTTTCGCTATGGAGGCTGGCACTTTCAGCTGTAACTCCTCATCGGTACGGCTGAAAAACCACCCTTCCACCTCCCCAGCTTGTTGAATTATAAGTTCGGCTACTTGATCCCTATCCGTTACCTTGAGTACAAGCCGTGAAACGATCGCGCTCTGTTCTTCCCCAAAGGCATTGCTTGAACAGGCAACCATAAGACAAAACAGCACAGACATAGAAATGTTAATTGTGCGAAAAAATATCATTTTGCACCCCCTGCCACGGAAGTAAGAACAGATTTGCCATACCTTTCTTCATGGGCTTGAGATGGATAATACACCTCTATTAAGTCCATATATTTCTTCTTTCCATCCGCTGAAATACCTATAAGATAGATATACGGATCTTCAGAACGCCCTACCATTCTAAGCACTTTGAATGCTCCCGCCGTTTGTATTTTGACTTGACTAAATTCCTTTTCCAACCGTACTCGAATGGCTTCAAGCCAAAAATCCGTATCACCGGAAGGGGTATTTACAATCCTGCTCGTCCGCATCACAGCACCATCGGCGCTTTCAACTAGCCACTGCCTTTCTTTCTCAAGCAAGACCATATTAGCTGGCACAGAGAGCTCCAATCTGCCTTTTTGTTGCAGATAAACGGCTTTAAACGGCGAAAGTCGTTTTATCCAACGAAATTCGGCTATATCATCATTTTTTCGTTCCAAGAAGCTTTTTCGTTTTTCCAGCTCAATGGTCAATTTAGAATAATTGGCCAAGGTGGAAAGAATATGCAACCGACTTTCGAATTGCTCTATCTCCTCACTCAGGCGTTGGATCTCTTTTAATATCTTAAGCTTTTCTTCCTCTTCGGTGGCTTTGGCAAGTAACTCCACCAGTCTTTCCCTGGTAGCTTTGGCTATTTTTAATCGAAGATTATTGTCACGAAAAGACTGGGTGATATCCTGGGCGGTGATCCTCTTTTTTAGAACATCTCCAAGCTCTATAGCTTTTTTATAAATGGAATCGAAATCCGCCACAGGTACCCGTATGGTAACGCTCATCCTGTCCATTCGCTCCACATATCCCCCACAGGAAGATGCCAATTCCACCGCCGCATTAATCACATCTGCGGGACGAGAGACCAACAATCTGAGATATCCCTGATAATAAATCATACGCTTATTGCTGCGTTGGGGCTGCAAAGTTTGTTGGTCTATTTCCGGCTGTCGTTGTCCAGCACCCCTCTCTGTGCGCGGCATATACGACTTTGGAGAAGCCTGGACCATTTCTTCCTGTTCATAATCGCCGGCCCTATCGTACGAAAATCCTCCGGACATTGATTTCTGACCACAACCGGTTATGACTAAGCAGCAAACTAAAAACAACAGGGTAAGAAATCCATTTTTAAAAAATATGGTAAATTGTGACATGTGAGCTTCATTCCCCCGTGGGGTCAAAATTTATAGAATATAAGGCACTGAGGAGCGATTACAAAAATTTAACATTATATGCAAGCACGCTATATACCCGGTTGAACGGTTACGGGTCAGGAAAACTTTTGAGATTGAAATATAGGCAAGTTAGAAACTTTCGAATAAACAAGTGTAACCGTTAATCGGGTTTTAAAGAAAAGTTCATAACATCAACCTGATAACCGTTTACCAGGTGCCTGGTCACAAGGTTCATAACCAACTGATTTAATAGATTTCCTTATAATTGCACATCATCGCCGGTCTCCAATATTCCATCAGGCCCGGCACTTTTATACAAGTACAAAGAATCACTTTTCACATAATCATTTCCGCTAAAATAATCTCTGATTTTATACGCAACCCCAAGATGTTCACTTAAATAAATTGCTAAAAGATCGCTTCTGACTTTTGCATTTAATATATTTTCAGTGTAACCAACTAAATCTACAATAGAATAATTATTAAAAACCCATCCCCCTATATTTCCATAATCCAATTCCTTTTTATATTGAGAAACAAATTCTTTCGATTTCGTAAAACGAAGAGGATGATCATCTGACTCTTCAATTATATGATCAAAGAGCTGTACGATAAAATTTCGAGTTGTGTTTTTTCGTATAATAATAGGGGTAGTAAACTTTAAGAACAGGCGGTTCCATTTTGAATCATAACTTTCTGACAAAATAAAAGATGAGCATATTGCTTCAAAAAAATCATTATAACCATGAACCTCATGTGGATTAATTATAAAGAAAAGTTCACTTATAAATAATGTCCTACAAGATATTTCTTGATCTGTTAATGGGCTAAAACCTTGTTTCAAAATGCGTAGGGTCGCTAAATGCACTCCTGGATATGTGGATATCATTTTAGCATTTGTAATATTTTGATTGGCCGCCGCCATCCAGATACATTTATTAATTAAAAATCGTGAGAAAGGAAGTATTTTTCTGATAACGGAGTGCAACTGAGCGAGCTGCCTGGCAGCTTCTTCCGACTCGCTCTTTTCTGTCATCAATGCAGCATATGCTCCATAGATCCTTGCAATATAAACAATATTTATAACATCATGCTGAATTACATCATCTACATTTGAAAGATCAGCAATTTGGTCATATGAATTTAATTCATTAATAATCACCCTGGCAGGTTCAATATCTTCCCACAAGGTTATTATTTCTTGTTCAAACATCAATGGATTTTCAATAGCTTCCCGTATATCAACACCCGATAAGTCAATATCAATTCCCTGTTCACCGCTTCCCAACAGCTGATTTACAAGACCATAACTTTCATCTGCGTTTTCGCTAGGAACCGGCAAGTCACTCCATGAGTACTTACTACTTATCGGCGACTGGTCATGAATTATCCATATTAAGGTTAAAGACAATACAGTTAGAATAATTGTACGTAGATAGAGACTAGGGTCGATACCATATTTTAAAAATACGTTTCTACTGTAAATTGTTAGGCTAATAAACAATAAGCTCAAGCTTAAGGTGGCAACTTGCAGAACAATAAGCCAATGATCATCATATAGGTCAATTACTAGATATCGAAAAACCAAATTTGATCCAAAAATTACCCCAAATAATATCATCAGGAATGTAATAAAAGACCAAATCAATATAGTTACAAAAAACTGTAAGTATTTATTTTTTATTCTATTCATAGAAAGTAACCGTTCACCGGATTGCAAAAATATGTTCTATAACATCGGTACAGTAAGTCAGTTTACCAGTGCTGCACATAGGTGCCAGCAGACCGGTTAACTATAGTTAATCATAGGTGAATCCGGCCTAATCGCACGCAAGCGTAGTGTTGGTGAACACTTACAAAACCTTTATCCACGGCAAAGACCATGGGGCAATACTGTTAATTTAAGCAAAACAATAAGAATTTATAAACAACTAAACTTCCAACACCAGGGGCACAATCTTCTCCACCCTATCTAGGCCGGTCAAGAGCATCAAAAGACGGTCGAAGCCCAGGGCGATACCGGCGGTGTCCTGCATACTAGAGAGGGATTGGAGAAATTCTTCTGGCATGGAGAGCTTGATATTGGAATTGACGCGCATTTGTTCGATTTCATATACAAAGCGTCGTCGTTGCTCTTCCGGGTCTATGAGTTCTGAGAAACCGTTTGCCAGCTCAATTCCGCCAATATAGAGTTCAAATCGTTCAGCCACGGTGGGATTTTCTTCTTTGCACCGGGCCAGAGAACCAAGAGATACGGGATAGTCGTAGAGAAAGGTGGGACGTTCCCAACCCAGGTTGGGCTCAATTTTAGTTACCAAAATCTCATCGAATAGATCCTGCTCAATGGCCTCCTCGGGTGACAAATCACTATACTCGCCAAAGGCTTCTGCAACGCTTAACCGTTGCCAAGGGGGTAATAGGGATATTTTCCGACCGTAGCGCAATAAATCTCCGTCTGCATCAATACCGGAGCAAACAACCATTTCCTTTGCCACAGTACCCAAAAACTCCTCACACTGAAGCATCAACTCCTCATAGCTCCAACCCGCCCGGTACCATTCCAACATGGTGAACTCCGGGAGATGAAGCCTGCCTCGCTCTCCCTTACGAAAACAGTGACATATTTGAAAAAGCTTATCAGCACCCTGGGCCAACAACATTTTCATTGGTAATTCAGGGGAGGTGTGCAAAAATGAGTCTTCACAGCGAAAGGAGAGGATTTGGGATTCGGGGATAATATTCGGCAGTAGGAGAGGAGTGTCCACCTCCAGAAAATCACGGGTGGTGAAAAATGAGCGGACTACTTGCAGCAGCTGAGAGCGCTGCTGCAAGGCTAGCAGAGAGGACACCAAATCACTCTTTTACCCTGGTAACATAATCCCCGGTACGAGTATCAATCTGTATTTTATCACCCTGTTCCACAAAGGGAGGAACCTGCAGAACAAAACCAGTTTCCACGGTAACCGGCTTGGTATCGGTTCCAGAAGTATCACCTTTTACCCAAGGGTCTGCTGTTGTCACTTCCAGATTTACAAACATGGGCATACTCACATCAATGGGACGTTCGCCAAAAAACAGAATTTGCACTTCCATATTCTCTACGAGATAGTTGATATTATCTCCCAGTTGATCCTTGTTCAGAAAAATCTGCTCATAATTAGACGTATCCATGAAATGAAATTCATTATCTTGGGCATAGAGGAACTGCATAGTACGTTCTTCCAGGTCAGCTTTTTCAAACTTATCATTGGAACGATAGGTTTGAGTAAACTGGTTACCAGTGATCATATTGCGCATCTTGGTACGATAAAGCGCTTGTCCCTTACCAGGTTTGGAAAATTCAAATTCTGTGATGATAAATGGCTGACCATCAATTTGGACCTTAAGTCCTTTTCGCAAATCGGATGCACTAAACATGATAATATTTCCCGAAAATTATAAAAGTTAATTAAATATCTTGAAACCGGGCGTCTCTGCACGAACCCTTTATAGGGACTTCCCAATAATAATATACCCGACAGGCTTGTCTATGGCTCCGTCTTCTGCGCTGCACCAAGGGTTACATACAACAAGTATGCGCCCCTTGGCAGGCCTTGAAGACAAAACCCTGTCCTACGCCATTCGGGTAGATTATTTTCTTCCAGTTCCCTAAGAACTCATGACGGCACGATTAACGAAAAAAAATTTACGTCATAGCTTGTTTTTTTGCAACAGCTTCCTGATCTTTTCTTGTTTTCATCCCCCATCTCATTTACATTTGTCCTTGATTCACCGTAAATGTTTGGAAGCACTATAGCTGGAATCGCAAATTTGTCGAACTACATCGAATCAAAGTTTAGTAATAATTTCGAATAGTAAGCTAAAAAGGCGTCCCGTTACAGCGACGAAACCGAAGCTATAGCCAATAATTTAAAAAATCCCTAATCGCAGATAATTGATATATCAAGCAGGACAATAAATAATATGAAAGCAGGTATAATATCGGACACCCACCTCTCCTTGACTAACGCACTCTTTCAAAAACAGGTTGACACTTGCTTCCAAGACTGTGATCTCATTATCCATGCAGGGGACTTAACTGATCTCTCCATTCTTAACGCTTTTAACGGTAAAACCATCCAAGCAGTACACGGTAATATGTGTAACCACACCAGCTATAAAAAATTACCCTCAAAACTATTATTTGACTTGGGCGGCTTTTCCATCGGCCTCATTCACGGCGACGCCCTTGGTCGGTGGGAGATTGAAAACAGGCTGTGGGATGTTTTTCCCGAAGCGGATTGCATGATATACGGCCATACCCACAAACCGGTCTGCCACAAAATAGGCAACACCCTGATTATCAACCCGGGTTCGTTTCGCGGAACCGGGAAACACGGAGCCCCTGGCACCTA
>JAOTSI010000113.1 GCA_029865005.1 Desulfobulbaceae bacterium | reverse complement strand
AACAACTGATTCGCGCTTGACGGTTTTTGTCCCCTTCTTTGGCAACATCCCTATTTCGCGCATTACGGCTAAAATTCCCTTGAGGCCAACACGGATAGCAGATTCGTTGAAGCGGAGCCCTTCTCCTCCTTCATAAAGCAACATTGGAATGCCCAAATCTGTGACGGTTGCTCGCAAAGAATTGTCTCGTAAACGAGAGTCCAGAATTACAGGGGCGCCAAACGCCTGAGCAAGCTGCTCCGTTTCTGAATTACCTAATGTGACCCTGATTTGCGGTAAATTAGTACGGTGATTTGAGCCAGTATGGATATCAATACCGTGGCTGCATTTACGCACGACTTCTGTCATGAAAACTTTGGCAAGGTGTGAGGCTAGTGAGCCTTTATTGTTTCCAGGGAAAGATCGATTCAGGTCTCGGCGGTCTGGTAGGTAGCGGGAGCGATTGATAAATCCGTAGACATTGACAATTGGGATGGCAATAAGGGTGCCGCGAATATTGTTAGTAAGCTTTAGTTTAAGCAAGCGCCGAACAATCTCCACCCCATTGATTTCATCACCATGGATCGCGGCACTGACAAAAAGAGTTGGACCCTCTTTTTTGCCGTGAATAACGTGGACCGGCATATCCATCGCAGTATGGGTATAAAGCCTGGCAATAGGCAAATCAACAGTCTGGCGCTGACCAGGTTGTATAACAGCCTCACCTATTGTAAATGGGCCACACCTCACGGATTAGCCTCTCCCCTTGGTTTTTGTCTTACCATGTTGGGCATTTTTTTCGATAAATTCAATAACCATGCCTGCGACATCAATCCCTGAGGCTCCTTCAATACCTTCCAGCCCAGGAGAGGAATTGACCTCCATCACCACTGGCCCATGGTTGGAGCGTAAGATGTCAACACCAGCGACATTCAGACCCATGATCTTGGCGGCTCGCACAGCTGTGGAGCGTTCTTCCGGGGTAATTTTAATCTTCTCGGCCTTACCACCCCGGTGGATATTTGAGCGAAAATCACCTTCTCGACCCGTGCGCATCATGGCGGCAATAACCTTACCGCCAACCACAAAACAACGAAGATCCTGAGCATTAGCCTCTTTGATAAACTCCTGAACCAAGATATTTTGTTTTAGGCCTCTGAAGGCCTCAATAACACTTTCTGCGGCATTATTCGTTTCAGCCAGAACCACTCCTACTCCTTGAGTTCCCTCCAAGAGCTTAATCACCAGGGGAGTGCCTCCTGCAAGGTTAATTAGATCTTGGGTGTATTGAGTGGCATGGGCGAAACCGGTTACAGGTAGACCAATACCCTTTCGGGCCAAAAGCTGCATGGAGCGTAACTTATCCCTGGAGCGGGAAATGGCCACCGATTCATTAACAGAGTAGACCCCCATCATTTCAAACTGCCGAACAACTGCTGTACCAAAGAATGTTATAGATGCGCCTATTCTAGGAATGATGGCATCAAACCCTTCCAAGGGTTCTCCTTTGAAATGAATAGATGGTTTATGGGAGGTAATATTCATATAGCAACGTAAGGGGTTAACAACCTGCACCTCATGGTTACGCTTTTCGGCCGCCTCAAAGATTCTAGTTGTTGAATAAAGTTCTTTCTTTCGTGATAAAATACAAATTTTCATTTTTTCTCTCCAACGTTATAGATATTTTGTGGCTTTGGCCCTGCCAAATATGACCCCTTCGGGTCCACTGCAAATTTCCCAGCCATGGCACTACGCCCCAATAACATCCGAAACTGCATGCTATCTCGATCGGTCAAGGTTATTTCTGCCCAAGTCTTGATTGAACCTACCATTATATTAGTCTTGATAACATATCTCATTTCCCGATGCCCACCTGAGTCGCTAACAAGTCTCTGGTCCGCAATGGGAGCCTGGCAATAGATAATAATGTCAGTTCTTTTTTGTAAGGGGTGCATTTGAAAGCGCACCATGTCTATGCCTTTTTCTTTGAATTCTTCAACCTCAAAGGCATGAAGCGCAGATGTTTTTGCACCAGTATCTATCTTGGCCTTAATTGCTGGAATACCAATATCTGGAAGCGAAAGCCATTCTCGCCAGCCTAGAAGGGTATAACTATCTAATTTATTTGTCATTTTGATGGGCACATTAGATTGAGCGACATGTTTCTTATATTTTTCTTTGCGTTTGTCTTTTGAGACGCAGACCACTTATAGACTCAAATCTGAAAATCGTCGAGGGCTTTTTTTGATCATTGCTGTTAGATAATAAGAAATTATTTTCTGCCGGGCCATCCGGGAAAAGAGAAGGAAGATAAGGATCAAACTGTATGCAGGAAGGAAAAATATACGTGTAACTAATCGAAGTTAGAATCATAACCAAGTATTGTTTTGACTCTAACTTCAACCATTAAATATTAATACAATGACATTCAATAATAATAGAATATGACGTTTTTTAAAAAATATAAGATAAACAAACCTGATTAATCTATCAATCTAACTTACCTTATCGCCCTTCTCTGTAGACATATTCTTCTTTGAGTCGTTTGGAATAACTGGTAACTTTTATCTCACCTAAATATTCGTTTACTAAAGGATAACCTTTTTCAATCCAACCAACAATACCGCCTTCCACCAAATATGCATTTTTATATCCATATTTATGCAGCAACGATACAAAATAAGTAGCCCGATGTTGAGTCCGACAAAATACTAATATTTCTTGTTCAGGATCGGTTAGTTTCTTGGGTACCGTATAAGCATGGCCGGAATCCACATTACTCGACCCCTTAATATGGCCGTTATCAAACTCTTGTTTTGTTCTGATATCAATAATAACAGCTTTACTTTTACCTTCTTGCACATCCATCCATTTCTTATGCAGCTCATCAACTGTGACAAAATTTTCTTGCGGAATAACCTTTTTAAATTCTGAAAAAAATGCTTTTTCATTACCTTTTAGATCCGCATTTACCACACACAGGGGATAGATAAAGGTCAAACACACGAAGGCCATCAATACTTTTTTCATTTTTCTCTCCTTTTAGTTCCTATTTACTAAAACTCCTCTACTCCTACTAAACAAGAGGAGATCGCTACCGATAAAACCTAAAATACCAGCATATTAACTATGTTATCCTATCCTAGACAATCCTTTCACTATAACGATGAAAATAATTAGATGAGTCTTATTTCCTGATAACATTTGTTCCTTTTATCGTCAACTGAAAAATGAACAATCATTCATTTATTAAACTAAAACTTTACTATTTAAAATTAATTAGTTAAACGACAAACCATACCAAGAATATATGGCTATATCCGGGTTTCCCAAACGGCATTTTCTTTAAACCTAACAGTATGACAGGATATAGAAGGGAAAAATCCTGTGCAAATAATCGCGAGTTTCTATGCCTCAAAAAACTATAGTGTTTTTCGATTGTAGATTCCTTCAACCTCAAGCTCAAAAGTAACAGGGGCTTTAGACCGATATTTTTAGTGCAATACACCATTTGGGAAACCCAGATAGACCCAATAAAATTTGTAATGGAAGGTATTGGTCAAGGACGGAGGGGGATGATTTGACAGGCGTTGGGTTGATTCACAGTCTTGGTGGTTGGACCGAAGCCAAGAATACCCTAAAGGAACGCAAACATGCTATGGGCGATGAAAGAATTTTAAGTAATTAAATTTTTGTAAATTCTATTATTTCTATAGTGATGAACAGTTTGAGCGAAGGCAGTTAAAAACGGTAACATCAAGAAGCTTATTATATTTTTGAGCTTCACGGGGATTAGGTATATCCCATACAAAATTGGCCAAAAAGGTGGAAATGAGTGTCGCGAGAATCGGATGTTCAGTTGACAGAGGAGAGGCAATGGCAAAAGAAAGCAGCTATGAGTTAATCAATTGAGTTTTTGAATTTTTAAAGATCGTCCCCTTGCCTTCCCTCAAATGACAATAACCAACCCATACTAATAACATGATAAATTACAAAACAACTTGACTGATTTCCAAGAATCCTCTATCTCAATACAATAAAGAGAGATTTTTAATCCTTGGAGAAAACCATGTTCGTCGTCTCACTTACTTACAAATGCTCCCTTTCCGAAGTAGACCAACAACTTGAGGCCCATGTCGCTTACCTTAGGGAGCAGTATGCCCAAGGACATTTCATCGCTTCCGGAAGGAAGGTGCCGCGCACCGGTGGGATAGTTCTTGCCAAGGCTGCATCAAAAGAGGCACTTGAAAAAATTCTTGCTGAAGATCCCTTTGCTCAGAACGATCTTGCCGATTACACGATCACCGAATTCACCGCCAGCATGGTTGGCGAAGGATTTGAGAAACTTCAGGAATAATAGCACCGGGCTCTTTATGACTAAGTAACCTTCAACAAAAACATCCATCACCATCGCTGCTGACGCATGCCAGGGTGGAGCGCCTCCCCCACCCTGATCACCGCACTGCAGAAAGATCTCACCTGGGGAGAGGGGCAACTAATTAATATAAACGTATACGCTTCGACACTCCCGTCATCCAAACTTTTTTTTATCCACAAATCATGACACCATTATCGTCCATCGTTTCTTCCCATACCATGGAAAATATAATCGAATCAGCAGTAGCCTTAGGTTTGGTGCTAGTTGCTTACGCCATGGCCAGCTTGTTCGTTAACAAACGGATTAAGGATATCAATGAGCTATATAGCTGGAAAAAAGCGATTTTTTACTGTACCATCGTTTCATTGCTCGTGATCATCGGCCGAATTTGGATTACCGCCCTACAACCACTTTTCACCCTACTCACCATCATAGCCGCCGCGCTCACCGTTACCCACAAGGAACCCATTACCAATTGCACCGGCGGCCTTTTCATCGCCTGGCGCAACCTCTTCTCCGTTGGCGATCGTATTCAAGTGGCCCAGCATCGAGGTGACGTCGTGGGGGAGGGACTTTTTTACTTCACCCTTCTAGAAGTCGGAGCCATGTCATCCGGAAACCAAAGCACCGGCCGATTGGTCAAGGTGCCCAACAGCGTAGTCCTAACCAATGCGATCACCAACTACACCCGTTTATTTCCTTACCTGTGGAATGAAATCTCCGTCACCCTCGTGCCCAATAGTAACTGGCAAAAAGCTGAGAAGCTGCTCCTTGAAATAACCGACAAGCACACGAAGCAATTCTTACGCAGCGCTCAGGAAGCTATCAAGTGTGCCCAAAAGAAAGAAGCGATCATTTTTCGCAAAATCACCCCGAAAATATATATCAGCTTACAGCTTGAAAAACCGGCGGGAATCAAAATCACCACGCGTTATATTTGCGAGGCCAGAGCAATTCGAGATGTAGAAGGGGAAATATGGCGGGACATCCTGCTTCACTTTAGAGAGCACGACGACATCACCATCTCCTATGATATCGATATTGATCTTTTATAAACCCTTGAACTCGCTTTCCCTGGTGCTCTATGTATCGGGGAAGAAAAACGACCTTATTCCCCATCGCTATTCTCAACATATTCGTAGCGTTTAAGGGCATTATTCAATTAATTTTTTATATCCTACACCATCCCCTTACTCCAAAAACATCTTATAGCGGCTGTGAATCATTCCAATCGTACGAGCATCTTTGATCAAGCACCAATATTGCGGCGTTCTGGCCACTATTCCCTAAACATAGGCAATTAACCAGTTAGAATATCGGCAAATGGACGGCGTGGCTATCATGTGCAAAAAGCGGGCATGAAAAACATGACCCATTTACGAAAAACAGGCTAGAGATAACTTCCTCAAACAATTTAAAAACAAAAACGTTTGTCTACCGCCAATTGTTCCAAAGCAAGGATCAATCCTGCACTTTTCTGTTGTGTGGAAACAGTACCGGTTCGCGAAAACTCAATCTGTAACCAAGGCATCTCAACCGCATGGCGGCGAACGGTATACCCGCCCCGAAACGGCTTGTTGACTGTAACTTCCTCAGCAGAAAAAATATCCTGTAAATAAGCAGCCAAGGCCAGAACCCATTCCATAGGACAGGTGGAATCAGCATTACTGAGACAGATAAGCGGTCTTTTTTGCCCAACGTCAGGGCTCACCGGAGGGCCGACTTCGGCCATGGTATGACAATCAATGGCAAGTTTAACCCCAGGCAGTCGCTGAGCCCGAGAGAGCTTTGCATGGTAAGGGGTATAATATCTTTTCAACAACAAAGAAATTATTTGCTGATCTGGAAATTTTTCATACACCTGTCGTCCATAACAGGTATGGGTTTTTATTACGCCATCCCCGCCAATATCGTCTGAAGCCCGATTCAAATCCACCGCTGCCCTGGCAATATCTGCCATTACAAAATCTAGCACTTTACCCTTTAGGGAAGAATAGATGGCCTCCGCTTCCTCGTCGGAATCCTGGAGGATATCCGCCGTTGAGAGAAGACAGATATCTTGTATCTCGGCAGGGATTTGTAAACTGCCATGGGGAACCGAGATCAGAAATGGCAGCTTCATTGTCTGGGTCCTCCGGCCGATCCATCCCGGCGCGGATCAGCCACCCCGATAAACTCACCATTTTCATGGACCACCAACTGAATGCAACCCATGTAAAATGAATAAGGGTCACGCAGATCGACACTATAGCCATGCTTTTCAAGTAACTGCGGAATATCGTTGCGCATCCGGGAGGCTTCCATAGAGACCCGTCCACCAACACTACAATGGAGCCGAGGGGCGGCAACGGCATCATAGGGCGATTGATAATTAAGCCTAAGCAGTACTTGGAGAATAGCACTGGTTATCCTTTCACTGCCCGGTGAACCAATGGAGAGATACGGTTTTTTATTTTTAAAAACAATGGTGGGAGCAACACTGGCCCACGGTACTGCTGAGGGGCGCAGATAATTAGGATGGGTAATATCATCGTAATCAAAAGCACTCATATAGTTATTATAGAGAAAGCCTAATTCCGGCGAGGCGGCAAAGGAACCGTACACCCTTTCAATGGACTGGGTTAAGGCAACAACATTACCAAACTTATCCATTACTGAGAGGTGAGTTGTTTCCCCAGTTCCTTTGAAACGAGCTTTGATCTGCTGAGCGACAAATTTGCCATATTCGCTTTTGAGCATCTGTTTACCCTGGATCTGGGGGTAGAAATTGTGATCAAATGGTCGATCGCGGCGATCAATATTCGCTCTGCGAATAATTTCGCATAAAATAAGCGCTCCCTCAGGAGTGTCAGGATTCAGCATGGTTTTAGGAAATTGGGAAACAATGTTGAGCATTTCAATCAACGTTCTTCCTGCCCCCGGCTCCCCAATGGTAAATACCCGTTTGCCACTGAAACGACAGGAGAGAGGTTTTCTTTCAATAGGCCAAGGAATCTGGGCAAGATCATCATCTCGGATTAGACCATCATTAGCGATCATGTCTTTATGGATAATCTGGGCAATGGAACCCTGATAAAAATCTTCCACCCCGTTTTTAGCTATTTTTTTAAAGGTATTGGCAAGGACAGGTTGTTTGAGCACTGAACCAATGGGATAAGGTTTGTTGTTTTTCAAAAAAAACTGCGCCGCCGAACCATTTTGCAGATGTTTCAATTCTCTTTTTGTTAATGAATTCTGCAATTCGCTTACTTTATAACCTTTTTCAGCCAGACCTATTACCGGGTTAAGAATAGTCGCCAGCTCTTGCGTACCAAATGTTTTCAATGCATAAGCGAGTACCGCTGGCGTACTCGGTACCGTGGTTGCCGAATGGCCGCGCAGACTTTTCTCCTTGGCCAATTCTCCGGGCTCGATACGGTGAGGCGCGCGGGAGGAACCATCCAGGGCAATGGTTTTCCCTTCCTCGGCATCATAATAAAGGATCATGGTCTGTCCACCCAATCCAGAGGCGGCCGGTTCGCAGACACCCAAGGCAAAGGCCGCCGCCACTGCGGCATCCATGGCATTGCCTCCTTTTTCCAAAATACCCTCAGCAACCGCTGTTGCATTGTAATTGGCTGTGGCCGCCATCCCATGTCTGGAGGCGGCAATACGTTGCAGCCAAGGGGCACGATGACGACTCAAATCGAGATCAGCGGTATCAAATTCTACTTTTTTTCGACGAGTCATTTTTTTAAATCCCCTTTTTGCAAAAGATATTCTGAAAGCAGCAAGGTGCGCTGGATAATGCTGATTCTTTCCACCGCTTCTCTGGCGGTATAGAGATCCCTGACCACCGGACCCATGCCACAAATAACCGACTTGCCCTGACTAGCAAGACCAGCAACCGAAGGCCACATGGACGATTCAACACCAAAAGGGATATCCCAGGTGGTCGCAACTTCCT
The DNA here is from genome assembly GCA_029865005.1 of Desulfobulbaceae bacterium. GTDB lineage: Bacteria > Desulfobacterota > Desulfobulbia > Desulfobulbales > Desulfobulbaceae > JAOTSI01. The sequence continues at coordinate 2,589 of JAOTSI010000113.1, read as the reverse complement.
TTAGTCCATCTACCAAAGCATTCTTTCTTTTCTTCGTCCTCATGGGCGGTCGATTGGAAAACATTTCCAGATTCCATTTGATATTGGCTTTGCCAAGGGTCTGTTTGATTTTTTCATCCAGTTCATTACCAGCTTTTTGGGTTGGATACGAAGTCATAAGCGTTACCTGCACCCGATGCGGCAGCAACATGGGAAATGAATCAGTCTGAATCTCGGTAGCCGCCACAGCAACTCGATCTTTTTTAACTGTTAAGTCTGTTAGTTGCTCAACCTTTTGCATGACCCAACGTAAAGTTTCCGGCGATGAAGGGGAGGGTTTGCCAAGGCGCATGGGACGACCTTCTGCCTTTAACAAATACTTGGTTTGTCCACGACGTTCCAAAACAGCATTCCCCTCTGGATTTCCTGGTCGCAGCACAATTACTTCTCCGGCTTGGGCAATAGCCTCTTGTAAAAGAGTACTAGAATCACGACAGTCCAACCCTTCATCGGCATAACAAATAACCCCTAGCGGAATGTTCTTCAGTTTTCGACAAGATCGCAAAGCCCTCAAGGTAAACTCAAGAACCGTCAGGGGAGCCCATACCGCCCCAAGCCCTTCCCCATAAAACCATTCCGGATCCTTGCGAAAGCCCTGGTGCTGCATTGTTCGATCAAAAGGCACATCAAGTTGAAGGACAAGTAAGGTGCCATTTTTCAACCCTTTTTGGCTTTCCCATGTCCAAGCTACCTTATCGTTGGTCAAGGAAGGAACAGGTTTCATCCTAATTTCTTGCAATCGTCTATCAATTTCTTTCACCACCAATTGGCGATCTACCATATCCATGGTTCGACAAGAAAATTGGCTCCATTTCCTTAACCGATATTCTAATTGATCCCGTTTCTGGGTCAAAAAGGAAAAGACCTTGTGGGGCGGAGAGATTTTCTTTTGGCTCAATTCTGGAGGGGATGGGGTCCCGAAATATCTGGTCGCCGCCACATCAACAAGCCGATTCACTAGAGCGGTAAAATCCATTCCCATTGTCTCAGCAGCAGCCACATAAGAGCCATGCTCACCCAAGCTTGGCAGACTGTTTATTTCCAGGATATACAGATTGTCCTCAGCATCCAGACGCATGTCAATACGGGCACAGTCTAGACATCCCAAGGCATTGAAGGCCTTGATGGCAATATCTTTAGCATGCTCGGTTAGCTGATCAGATAACTTGGCGGGACAACTGATACCGACTTCTCGTCCTGATTTCCTGGTTTTGTCTTCATAGGTGTAGATTGCCGGGCCGCCTGCGCCAAAAATAAGTTCAGCAGGGGCAAAGGCCTCACCTGGGCTATTGCCAATGACCCCAACATTAATTTCCCTTCCTTCAATATATTGTTCAACAAGTACAGATTGATCAAATTTATCAAATATTATCTTGGCAGCTGCACGCAACTCCTCTTCATTGTTTACTATCTTAATCCCATAAGAGACCGCCTCGTTTTTAGGTTTAACAATCAGCGGGAATTGAAGATCCGGCAAATCACTATTCGGACTGTCTAAAACAGCAAAATCAGGAGTAGGTAAACCATTCTGCTTAAACAACATTTTGGCCACTACTTTATCGAGAGCAAGTGAATGCGCCAAAGGGCCGGAGCCTACATAGGGTATCCCCACCATCTCCAGCATTCCAGGTACGTGAGTGTAGCGGGCCTGGCCCTGAATACCATAAGCAAGGTTAAAAACCATCCCCGGTCGCTCACCTTTCAATACCTGCGGCATGAAATCCTCTAGATTATCAATGAGATCCTTGTCTCCCTCCAGGGAAATGACTTGATGCCCACCCTGCTTCAAACAATTAACGATTCTTGTTATTGCTTTGTGCCCATATTTTTCTCGGTTGGGAACACCCAAGAGATTGATAACCTTCAAGCTGACCCGATTGTAAATGACTGCTATTTTCATCTTTTTCCTCATCATGCAAGTTAAATAAATGCTTCACAACGAGAAGCAATACAACGTCAGTATGGGATATATATTAGAAAGATACGAATATTCTTTATATTACCAAACGCATCTATCACAAACAAAGACAATCCTTTGATTTTGTATCATAAACATCTTTCTCTGTAACTGGTCACAGAGTTCGCAACTAACTGATTTAATATAGTGCAAATCTGTAAGTGGTCACAGGTGGTTCAGATTTATGCAGTTGCCTTTGCTCGCTATAGCCCTTCTATGCGGGCAGAGGCAACTGCATGAAGATAAGGTGTCTGTGACCACTTACCTTTTTCATGTTCTTAGATGTCATTACCCCGCACAATCATCCCCATCAGATTATAGACCAAACGTGCGGCGGTGAAATCTGCTGCATGCAAACCTTTGATCGGTGCAAGCTCAACGACGTCGAAACCGATGACGGTGCGGGATAAGGTGATGGCGACAAGACACTCCATGGCCTGCCACCAGGTGAGGCCGCCAGGCTCCGGGGTGCCGGTGGCAGGCATGATGGAAGGGTCTAGGCCGTCCACGTCAAAAGTGATGTAGACCTTTTGCGGAAAATCCGCCGGGATCAGTTGCGGCGGCAGACCGCAGCGGCCAATGGCTTAGGCATC
>JAOTSI010000412.1 GCA_029865005.1 Desulfobulbaceae bacterium | reverse complement strand
AGGGCAAATGGCAGAATCTTCGAGTAGTCGCCCAACTCCAGCAGTCAAGCGGGTCTGCGCGAATAAACTTTGGCGCAGACCTTTTTTTTATCTCTTATGGCTTATGTTTCGCACTATAGAATAATTATTTTTATACATACAATAACGCACAAAATTATATCATTTAAATCCAAATAAATACGCAAAAATCCACCACCAGTTTAGTTCTGAAACTTATCTATTTTTCACTGGACTAACAGCTTTGTTTGTGGCAATATCTTTTACATGGATGAAATCATCACATGTCAAGGTCGGCTCCTCCAACTCTCAGACCTCGATTGGTTACGAACAATTATTCAAAACAATCCAGAGTGGAGCCGCCATAAAATCACCAAACATATTTGCACTGAATGGGAATGGCGCACCCATTCCGGGCAGATGAAAACATTTGCTGCTCGAAGTATGATTGACAAGCTTGAACAACGGAACCTTCTTGAGTTGCCTCCAATCCGTACTGCTTATCGGCGGTCGGCGCGGCCCCCTTTCCCAACGGGGTTTAGAGTTCCCAAACAGGAAATCATAGAAAAATCTCTAAATAAACTTACTCCTTTATCTGTCATTATCCCAATTCCTGACACATATGAAGACAACTGTGTGGGCTATCATTTAAACATTCATCATTACCTTGGGTTTAATCGAACAGTTGGTGAAAACATAAAATACCTGATTCGTGACCGTAACGGCAATGACCTAGCCTGCCTCCTTTTTGGTTCTGCCGCCTGGAAAACAGCTCCGCGAGATGCTTTTATTGGTTGGGACAAGGAGACACAGAAGGAAAACATCAATCTTATTACCAACAATACACGATTTTTAATTCTACCTCACGTCAGGGTTCCTCATCTTGCGAGTCATATTCTCGGGTGCATCATGCGCCGAATAAAACAGGATTGGATAAATAAATACGCTCATCCAATTCACATGATAGAGACTTTTGTAGAGCGTAACCTTTTCAAAGGAACTTGTTATAAAGCTGCAAACTGGCTATGCATCGGACAAACCAAAGGCCGATCCAGACAAGATCGTTATACCAAATTGACTGTGCCGACAAAAGATATCCTCCTCTTTCCACTGACAAAGAACTTCAGGCAGAATTTATGCCGGAAAGGAGCATTGTGGAACGATTTGAAACCTGCTTCAAACAAATAGATGTATTTCCCATGGTCAAACATTTCATGGATGGACTTAACCTGTTCAATCTCTTTGAAAAGCATGTCCCATCACCAGCCGATAGTTTAACCGGTCATGCTGAAAGCCTATGCATATTAATAGCAAATATCATTTGCGACAACAAACCGCTTTACAAGGTACAAGAATGGCTGGGCCAATATTCCGATGGGATTACGGGAGAACCGGTTTCGGCAAACCTTTTTAATGATGACCGACTGGCTAGATCTCTTTCGGCTCTTTTTAAGGCAGACCGCCAATCATTAATGACCGAGGCATCTTGTAACGCCATTGCTGTTCACAAACTACTTACCGATGAAATACATAATGACAGCACTACCGTGACCTTTATGGGTAAATACAACACCCCCGATCTGGAAGCGATTAAACTAAGGCATGGACACAATAAGGATTTCCGCCCCGACTGCAAGCAAATTGTGTTTGGTTTAAATATTACCGCCGATGGCCATGTCCCCTTGAGCTACAAACTTTTTGACGGCAATACCAATGATGATGTAACTCATATACCGAACTGGAATTCCCTGCGTACCTTACTGGAAAAAGAAGATTTTATTTATGTGGCCGATTGCAAGTTATGCAGCCAAAATAATTTATCTCATATTTCAGACAATGGCGGGCGCTTTATCACCATCGTGCCTAAGGATAGAAAGGAAGTTAAACAGTTCTATAAATACTTAAAAGAAAATGATGTAGAATGGGAGGATGCCTTCAGCATAGAAAGCTCACGTAAAAAAAGTGAGACGAACAGCTATAAAACTTATGAGGGAGAAGGGACAAAAAAAGGTTTCCGCACCATTTTTGTTCATAGTAGCTCAAAAAAGAATGAAGATGAAAGGAAGAGGCTGGAAAAAATTGAGAAGGCAACTAAAAAGCTAAAAGAGTTATCATCGAAACTGAATGCCTATCACTTGAAAACAAAAAAAGAAATCAAAGCAGCTATTGATAACATTTACAAAGGTGAATTCATTGACATTAAAATAGTAACAGAGCGTAAACAGGTAAAGATTAATCTGTCTAAAAGGAGTCCTTTACTCAGGAAAGGATTATATGAAACCAAGTGGGAGTTTAGTCATGACATTCAGTGGGAATTAAATGAAAAAGCCCTTGCTGAAGCTGCAAAAACAGATGGGATCTTTCCATTAGTTACGAATACGGAACTTGAAGCTAGTGAGGTATTGAAAATATATAAACGCCAGCCCTTCCTTGAAAAACGTATGTATACCAAAAAGACAGTTCTGGAAGTAGCCCCTGTTTTCTTAAAAAAAGAAACACGCATAGAAGCCATGCTCTTTCTATATTTTATTGCCTTGATGATAGTGTCGCTTATCGAAAGAAGGATAAGGTTGAATATGACCAGGGGAAATATCGAAAAGTTGCCGATTTTACCTCAGAGAATGAACACAAAAAAACCAACATGGAACAACATACGGTACTTCTATCGAAATGTTCATCATGCGCAGATAATTCAAAATGGCATCTGTATACAAACCGATGTGAAAGGACTTGCCCCTCTTCATAAACAAATAAACGAGCTACTGGAAATCCCTGCCTGGGTGTATAATAACCTCACACGAAATTGGTGGCAATTTAAGGAAACATAAGGAATAATTATGTCTTATCTGAAACAAGAAACTCCGTAATCATCGGAATAAATAAGTATGGCGGAATTTAGATTCGTGAAAGAAGTTTGATGATTTTGACGTCCTTTTCTTGACTTAACGAAGATACATGTGGGCAGTAGTCTTCATTTTTTTGTGCAGCTTTAAGAAATATCGACCTTATTGTTTCATCAACTTAGACGTATTGAAAATATTTTCTTATCATGCGAAATGTAAGTTGTAATCACCTGTTTGAATGAGTTTATTATTACATCTTGCGCTCGACTCGGCGCCTTGAGACAAGTTGGGATACATGATCAGAAGTATTGCAAAACAAAGAAACAGTGTATTTTTCATATTCTTCCCGATTAAACTTATTCTCCCAAAGGAGTGGCCGTCATGTTCCAGTTTACCTGATATTATTATCTTGTCAAATTTAATCCTTTTGAAACCCTTATTTTATACCCCCTTGCCGACCCCGGAATGAATACAACATATTGGAAGGCCCATTTTTTTGTATCTTTTGTGCTCTGCATTACATCCTAATGGCAAGGATAGTAAATAAATTAATCTAAGGAGGTATGGAAATGAAATGGAGACTATGGAGTAAAAGAGCCTTTCTACTTGGTCTGCTGCTATTTATAACGGCTCCGGGCAGCCTGAAGGCGGCGGAATACAGGATTGATCCGGCT
>JAOTSI010000413.1 GCA_029865005.1 Desulfobulbaceae bacterium | reverse complement strand
AAGTGGCAGAACCAACAGACAGCGGCACGGTAAGCGTAACTATTCCTGAAAAATTCAATGGTGATGTTGTAGATTTCATCGCGGAGCTTGAACATTTAGAGGTAAAAACCGATGCACCGGCAAGAATAGTGGTTAATGAAAAAACCGGCACCATCGTTATGGGGAAAGATGTTCGTATCAGTGACGTGGCGGTCTCCCACGGCAACCTTAACCTGGTAATCAGCGAGGACACTGAAGTGAGTCAACCAGCACCTTTGACCGGAGGAGAAACCGTGGCCGCTCCACGAACCAATATTGAATCATTTGAGGACAAAGGGTACTTGGTAGCCCTAAACATGGGGACCACCATCGGTGAAATTGCATCGGCACTCAATGCCATAGGAGCCACCCCCCGTGACCTAATCGCAATTTTCCAAGCGATCAAAGCGGCCGGAGCCTTACATGGCGAGCTTATTATCCTATAACCAATAGAGAGAGTTAAACAATGCCACTTTATATCGATCCTAGAACAGTTATTAGTGTTCCAACTCCCAATACCCTTAGGGAAAACAAAAACAATCCGGAAATTATCAAGGAAAGATGCAAAGACTTTGAAGCAATTTACCTACAGTCCATGTTCAAAGCAATGCGTAAAACGGTGCCTGATGGCGGACTTTTTGAAAAAAACAGCGCAGAGGAGATGTATCAGGATATGTTGGATACCGAATTAGCAACTCAGACAGCCCGACATCAAAGCTTCGGACTAGCAGAAAAAATGTATGAGCAAATAGAGAGAAACCTCAAAAACAGAACGTCCAGATAATAGTATACTTCAACCCCCTGACATTACAGAAGTTGGACTCTCGTTTTTTTTCCATGTATATATTTTACCTGCAATCCCATTACGCTCAGCCTCTCGGTAAATACAAACCTCCTCATCCCCCATATCAGCAATCAGCTCAGACGTTATTTCTAAGGACAATTCAACCTTCTCCAACATCCACTTTCGATTATTAATATAATGAATGGCCATTTCCCTGGCTTTACTGATTGTTGTTCCAAAAACCCATACAAGCGCTGCTGCACCACCGATATCAACCCCAGCTGGATTTTTAGGATGTGCTTCGATAACAAAATGAAAAAGATAAGGCTTCATTTACATTGCTCCTTTACAATAACAAGTCTACCCAAAAGAAACTAAGAACCATTGACTTGCAGACATCTACAGGAACTCACTTCGTAATCCATATGACACATACCTTACCAAACAACATATCTAACATGCAATAATTACTTGGAACAATATATAGTTAATAATTTTTACTTTGCGCCACAGCTGCTTTTAGCCACTATAGCAATATAATTCATTATTACTTTATCCAATTAATATTAATAACGCTTAATATATAACAATAATAATCAACATATTATTATGATAATAATAATAATACAATTGCCAATCCACTATTGATTTCCAAAGCTGTCTATTCTAAATCACAGTTCACAAACAACTATAAATATTAAATAGTTAACCATCGCAAGTTCTAATACTCTGCTATACCCTTATCAATTTCAGTAACCATTCACGGGAGTGAAACTAAAAGATCTATAATATCAGCAAAGTAAGTGTTTTGACAGTGCTGCGTATGTGTGTAAGCAGGCCGATGAACTATAGTTAATCCTATGTGAATCAGGCCTGATCGCACAAAGATGTGGTAATGATGAACGCTTACAGTTAAAGAATAGTTGCAGCGTCAAGACAAATAGCGCATATTAGGGGGCATGAAAGATATAAAACTACATCACGTGGACGGATCGGAAAGCGATTGTCGTATCTTTGCCATTGGAGACATCCACGGTTGTTACGATAAACTGCGGCAACTCATTTCCCAACTACCATACAGACCAGGCCGTGACACCTTAATTTTTATGGGAGACTATATTAATCGAGGCACGCAATCAAACTTAGTAATAGAACTGATCATCCGTTTACAAGCCGAAGGCAAGGTATACACCATCCTCGGTAATCACGAGCAGTTACTGCTCGAATACCACCGTCGGGGCGATGCCAGCCTTCTTCCGTACCTCAGACAGATGGGAATAGAAAATACCCTTGAGAGCTATGGTGCCTCGGACCTACGTAACCTGCGACAACTTACCTTTATGCCTGAGAGTCACCGAGCGTTTTTCCATAACTTGGTCCCTTATCATGAAACCAAGGAGTATATTTTCGTACATGCAGGCCTAGTAAACAACCTGTCACTCAGCGAGCATACCCACACCCAATTTTGCGAAGGACGAGATTTCAACCTATTTGACAATAACAGCAGAGAAAAGACCATTATCTTCGGCCATACCCCCTTTACCACTCCGCTGGTTACCCCCTATATCATCGGCATAGATACCGGCGCAGCTTACGGCAACCTCCTTACTGCTGTGGAGCTCCCGGCCCGTCGCTTTTACCACGCCTAATCCTGGTAACCGGCAGAGAAAGGGTTAAGAAACGCAAAATAAATCTCGCGCTGTATTAAATTAGTTAGTTATAAACCCGGTGACCAGGTACAAATATTTAGCCTTGTAACAGATAGAGACTATACCAGCGCTCTACTGCAGGATCCTACTGGTCTTCAAACCTACTCAAGGCGTAATCTCCTTCTTGAAAAGCCAGCACCATTTCCTCTACTATCTCATCACTCTGCATGGCCGCATCCAGCAAACGGGTAAAACCCAAAAGTCGACCCAAAACCACCAACTTCTCTGTCAAATGCTCAGCAGTGACCCCTTGAATGGTACCATTTACCAGATCCCCCCGAACATCGGTAAAAAAACCCTCACCTTCAAGAATTGAGGCGATTAAAGTGGCACGCCTTTTACACTGTCCCTTCGAAGTGCCCCCCCCTTTAAAGCGAAAGCGAACATAATTACTACGGGAGGTAAGCCCACATAAACCATCAATCATCACAAAATGAAAATCCATGCGGGCATTTAGATTAAGATAATCACGACTAATAATTGCATAATTGGGCATACCTAAAGGGCGGGGAGAACGTTGATCAATAAGATATTTTGACATCACAGAACCAATATTAACAGCACCCGGTGGAGGCCCCCACCGCAGCCCTGGTGTCGCTATCCCTTCCCACAGTGCTATAAATGGAGTAGACAGCACAGCGGCAGGCGGAACAAAGCGCCGCTTTTCCCCCCTCGCCAGCCCACCACCCAAATCAATAATATTGACATGAAATGGAACCATGGTTTCCACCACATGAATACTCGCCCCACCCTTCTCCAAGGTTATATCACCTGCCTCAAACATAGCAAGTACCGCTTTTTCATGGGCATAACGGATGATATCATGCAATGAACGACATTCAACTATAGTAAAAGTCGGCCCATAGGCATCGGTTAGATTAAGTGGAACAATAAATTTTCTCACCCCGTCACACAAAGGATCAGACACTGGTTTTTCAGGTCTCCTCCGCTCACGAGTTGATTTTTCATGTATAGCAGTATCCCTGGCAGCCTCCATAGCCAC
>JAOTSI010000112.1 GCA_029865005.1 Desulfobulbaceae bacterium | reverse complement strand
CCTGGGGTGTGAGACCTGTGTTGAGGTTTGTCCCGAGGGTGCCCTCACCGTCACCGAAGTCTAATCTAATTAGCTTCAACTTGACTCTCGTAAGCCCATCCCCGGCAGGGGATGGGCTTATTCATTTGAGGGCCGGAAAAATATCTCTGTGAATCAAATGAAAAGGTTGGCAAGATTTAAACCAGGCGTTAATCGTTCTATTCATCTGTTCCTTGCTTCATTTTTTTGGAGTGTTGCAGGTGTGATTCTTATGGTTAGAGGACTTGTTTGGTTTGATAGTGGTCCAGACTTTTATGTAATTATACTTTTTGTTGTAGTAGGGGCCATAAAGTCATACTTAGTACTCGATAAATCTATTCTTCGTAGTATTCATCGAATTGAGAATTTACGGGATGGCTCCTGTGTCGGAGCGGTATATTCTTGGAAAATGTGGATTTTTATTGCCTTGATGATGTTGTTGGGTATAGTTTTACGCCATGTTATGCAGCCCGGCAGTTTTGTGGGGTTTATTTATGCTGCAGTTGGCTCCGCTTTAATCATTTCTAGTCGTATCGGTTGGAACTCTTGGATACGGCTGGTTTTTTAATCATATTATCCCCTTCGGTGATCAGTTGTGGTGATGGGATCCTGCAATTGTGTTGAAATAAACAGAACCGCATTGCGCCATAACTTTGAGGTTTGCCATAATATTGTACGAGACAATGCCATTTTAGCCATGGTCAAAGCTAACGGCTATGGTCACGGTATGGTGGAGTGTGCTAGTTTATTCGAAGCTATGGGGGCGGCAGCTTTTGGTGTGGCTGAAACTGCTGAGGGAGTTGAACTTAGGCAAGCAGGTATTACTAAGCCGATTCTGATTTTTACCGGTGTGCTTCCTGAAATGCTCGACTTAATAGTTAAATATGCTTTAAGTCCTGTTGTGGTGGATGATGATTGCTTATCCATGCTTTCTTCTAAAGCGTTAGCTTTACAACGTGAGATAGCTGTCCATATCAAAGTTGATGTCGGGATGGGCAGGCAGGGTTGCTCTGTTTGCGATTTTTCTCATCTGTTTGCTATGGTGAACAGCCTACCTAATCTGAAGTTGGCCGGGGTCCTGGCCCATTTTCCCATGTCCGATGATTGTGGTAATAAAAGTACTGGCGAAATAACAAAAAAGTTTTTTCGCGAGATAGTTAACCGTTGCGAAGAGGATGGGGGTGGGGACTACTATTCTCATGTCGCAAACTCTGGAGCAATATTATATTTCCCTGAGACTCGCTTGGATATGGTTCGTCCTGGCCTTATGCTGTACGGTTATTATCCAGATGGTGAGGCTGGAAGAAATAGATCTTTATATCCTTCCCTGAAACCGGTCATGCGATTTACCAGCAGAATTATTCAGCTTCGGGACTTGGAGACCGGTGTTGGTTTGGGATATGGGCACACTGCGGTAACTAGCAGGAAAACTAAGCTAGCCTTGTTACCTGTTGGATATGCCGATGGGTATTTACGCTCCATGTCCAATAAAGGAGAGGTGCTCATCAGGGGAAAGAGGGCTCCGGTGGTAGGCCGAGTTTCTATGAATATTACCATGGTTGATGTCACTGATATTGGAAGTGTTTCCAAAGATGATGAGGTTGTGCTTCTTGGACAACAGGGAAACGAGGAAATTACCGCAGATGAGATTGCGGTCCATATGGGTACTATTAATTATGAAGTACTTTGTTTACTGGGAAATTTAAATAATCGCCGTTATATTGATTAACGAAAAATATATTATAGTTGCAGCGTAGAGACAAATGATTAAGAAACAACTTAAAAACATTATAGATGCTTGTTTTAATACCGGAATAACAAATGGTCTTTGGAGTGATACTGCTAGAGATAGTTATGCAGTTGAAGTTCCAAAGCATAAAGGGCAGGGAGATTTTTCCACTAATGTGGCATTAATTATTGCTGGTAAGGAAAAAAAGAAACCTCGTGAAGTGGCGCAACAATTCTCTCAGCTCCTGGAGAATAACGAAATAATAGAGAAGATAGAAATTGCAGGTCCCGGATTTATCAATTTTTTTCTTCGGAGCCAAGTGTGGTTATCTGTTCTGCCTCCTATTTATGAGCAAGGGAATTCATTTGGCCGTTCAAATTCAGGGGCCGGTAAGAAAATTTTGGTGGAGTTCGTCAGTGCCAATCCCACTGGTCCTCTTAGCATTGGACATGGCAGAAACGCAATCCTTGGAGATGCCATTGCTAAATTGCTCGAAGCTGTGGGCAGCGATGTTACTCGGGAATATTATTTTAATAATGCCGGTAGGCAAATGCGGGTTCTTGGTGAGTCGGTTAAGGCACGCTATCGCGAGTTGTTGGGGTTGGATAATGAGTTCCCTGAGGATGGATATCAGGGAAGCTATATTTATGATATCGCAGAATCCATTAAGGTTGAGAATGGTGAAGCTCAAAGTGATGGCGATGTGGTATTTTTTAAAGATAAGGCTCAGGAAGCTATTTTTGCAGATATTGATAATACGCTCCAAGGTATTGGCATTAAATTCGATAGTTATTATAATGAGCATACTCTTTATGAAAAAGGGTTGATTGATGATGTTGTTGCTGAACTGAAATCTAAAGATTTGGTTTACGAGAAAGATGGGGCAACCTGGTTTAAAACCACTGAGTTTGAACAGGAGCAGGACAGGGTAATAATTAAAAATACCGGTGAACCCACCTATCGTTTACCTGATATCGCCTATCATCGAGAGAAGTTTCGTCGCGGATTTGATTGGATGATTAATGTGTTCGGCGCTGATCATATAGCCACGGTTCCTGATGTGTTGGCGGGGGTAAGGGCCCTAGATCTTGATGATTCTAAAGTGACAGTTGTTTTGCATCAATTCGTTACCTTGCTTCGGGATGGCAAGCAAGTGAAAATGTCTACCCGTAAGGCTACCTTTATAACGGTTGATGAGTTACTCGAAGAGGTTGGAGAAGATGCTTTGCGTTTTTTCTTCTTAATGCGTAAGGCTGATAGTCAATTGGAATTTGACCTTGATTTAGCTACTAAGCAAAGTCAGGAAAACCCCGTTTATTATGTGCAATACGCCCATGCTCGATTGTGTAGTATTGAACGTCAGGCCGAGGAAAATAATATTATACCGGCAAGTCCTGATGAGAAATATCTTGAACGTCTCTGTGAGGCTGAAGAGCTTGCTTTGCTCAAAGGGATGGCAGAATTTCCGGCTTTAGTAGCTGGTGCAGCCCAGGATCTCATGCCGCACAGGGTTATTTTCTATTTAATGGATTTAGCTGGTCAGTTTCATGGTTTTTATAATAAGCATAAGGTATTGACGGATGATGTCGAGTTAAGTGGGGCTAGGCTTACATTGTGTGGTGCTTTGAAAAGGGTTCTGGCCAATGGCTTGCAGCTGTTGGGGGTAAATGCTCCTGAGAGAATGTAGCGGTAATGTCCTACCTAATTTCGATTTTATTATGTTCCTAAGGACTTTTTTAAAAAGGGGTGGCTTGATTGTTCAAGGGAAGAATTTTTCAATTTCGTTTAGGACTTCCCGGTATTGCCGGTATCGGTGTGGTGCTGTTATGTATTTTTTTCTGGATGTTTCTCTTAGGAATCTGGGCTGGCCAGACAATTATTCTACCGTTATCACCGGGTAGTCAATCTACTTCGGCCAGTTTAAATGACTCGGAAAATAAATCTGGCCAAGCACCGTTGCGGATCATTCAACCCGCTGGTAGTAAGCTTCCTGTAACGCAATGACAAATGAATAACAGGAAGAGGTATACGATTTATCGTTGAGATCTCTTGACCGAGAGTCTCTAACTGTGTAACATGTTACTTTTTTTTATATAGGCAATGGTGGTGATTGCATGGGAATGATTCGTCCTGTTCGCATGAGCGATGTAAAAGAGATTCACGGGCTACTGAAGCATTTCGCAGGAGAAGGAGTTCTGCTGGGTCGTTCTATTAGTTCACTCTATGACCAACTTCGAGACTTTGTGGTATACGATCAAGGTGGAGTTGCGGGGGTTTGTGCCTTACATATTTGTTGGGATGATTTGGCAGAGATTCGTTCCTTGGCCGTCCCACTGGAAAAACAGGGGCAAGGAATCGGTAGGGCTTTGGTGCAATCCTGTTTGGATGAAGCGGTAAGTTTGGAAATAAACAATGTTTTTACTTTAACTTATCAACCAGGATTTTTTAGAAAAATGGGCTTTCGAGATATTGATAAAAAGGATTTACCCCATAAAATTTGGAGCGATTGCCTCCATTGTCCCCAATTTCCTGATTGTGACGAAGAAGCATTGATTTGGAGCTCTGAGACTGTACTTAAATAACAATCAAGGTCGCCTTTTTTAATGCCTTTGTCGAGAATAATTAAATCAATTTACGTTATTAAATAGGCAATCTATAAGTTATTTCTGTTCCTTAGTTTGTATATAGTTCTTGGTATTTAAGAGATAATGAAACCCGACTGGATAAATTTTGTCCGGTCACCGGAGATATTATTAATGATAGGAAAGGCGCTTACTAAAATTTTCGGCAGTAAAAATGAACGAATATTGAAACAGCTGCGATATTTGGTTCAAGAAATTAATGACTTTGAGCCGGAAATTCAAAAGCTGGATGATCAGGAGTTGGCTGGTAAAACAGTTGTTTTTCGTGAGCGTATTGCTAAGGGCGAATCATTGGATGATCTTCTTCCGGAAGCTTTTGCGGTTGTACGGGAGGCAGGGAAACGGATACTTGGCGAGCGGCATTATGATGTTCAGATGATAGGTGGAATTGTTTTACATCAGGGCAAAATTGCTGAGATGAAGACGGGTGAAGGTAAAACTTTAACCTCTACATTGCCTATATATCTTAATGCATTGACTGGTAAAGGGGTTCACGTTGTGACCGTTAATGATTACCTAGCCAGTCGTGATATGGAATGGATGGGGAAAATCTATCGATTTCTTGGATTGACCACCGGTAAAATAGTACATGATATGGATGATGCTCAGCGTAAGGAAGCTTACGAGGCAGATGTTACCTATGGCACTAATAACGAATTCGGTTTTGATTATCTGCGCGATAATATGAAATTTGAGATGGCCGATTTCTGTCAACGGGGGCATAATTATGCAATTGTCGATGAGGTGGACTCCATTCTCATTGATGAAGCGCGTACTCCCCTTATCATCTCTGGTCCCACTGATACGTCTACCGAACTATATGATAAAGTAGATTCGATCATGCGAGATTTCAAAAAAGACGCGCATTTTACCGTCGATGAGAAAGCTCGTCATGTATTACTTACTGATGATGGTGTGGGCTTGGGTGAGAAACTTCTTAACGTTGATAATCTTTATGACCCGAGAAATATAGATAAACTTCATCATATAAATCAGGCCCTCAAGGCCCATGCACTTTTCCAACGTGATGTTGACTATATAGTCAAGGATGATGAAGTGGTTATTGGATGAATTCACCGGGCGTACCATGGAGGGGAGACGTTACAGCGATGGACTTCATCAGGCCTTGGAGGCTAAAGAGCATGTAAAGATTAAGAAAGAAAATCAAACATTAGCCTCCATTACTTTCCAAAATTATTTTCGCATGTATGGTAAGCTTGGCGGCATGACCGGAACAGCTGATACCGAAGCTCCAGAATTTAAGAAAATATATGATCTGGACGTGGTGGTTATGCCCACCCATAATACGATGATCAGGAATGATTATGCCGATGTTATCTATAAAAATCAGGTAGCCAAATACCGCGCTATTGTACAGGAAATAAAAGAACTTCATGCTAACAAGCAACCTATTTTGGTGGGTACTATTTCCATAGACGTCTCGGAAAAAATATCCAAGATGTTGCAAAAAGAAAAAATTGCTCATGATGTGTTGAATGCTAAACAACATGATCGTGAGGCGGATATTGTTGCCGAAGCCGGGCAGATAGGGCGTGTTACTATTGCCACTAATATGGCCGGACGCGGTACCGATGTTAAATTGGGACCTGGGGTTCGTGAATTGGGAGGACTTCATATCCTCGGTACCGGACGTCATGAAAGTCGTCGTATAGACAATCAGTTGCGCGGAAGATCCGGTCGACAGGGAGATCCCGGTTCTTCACGCTTTTATCTTTCATTAGAAGACGATTTATTGCGTATTTTCGGATCTGGCCGTATTGCTGGGGTGATGGATAAACTTGGGATGGAAGAGGATGAGCCTATAGAGCATTCTATGATATCCAAGGCGATTGAAAATGCTCAACGGAAGGTTGAGGGGCATAACTTTGATATTCGTAAGCACTTGCTTGAATATGATGATGTTATGAACAAACAGCGTGAAATTATTTATAAGCAGCGCTGCGAAGTATTGGAAAGTGATAATATCAAATCAATTATTGAAGATATGATCACTGAATTAGTTGAGTTACTTGTTAATGAATTTGCCATACAAAAAATACCGTCCGAAGACTGGGAATGGGAAAGTCTCAGAGAGCGTTGCCGTGAGCTCTTTAATGTTGATTATTTTCCCGTCGAGGAAGACAGAAAAGATCTGGATGCTGAGCTTTTAAGTAAAAAAATTAATGAAGCTGTCGAACTAGAGTATCAGAAGCGTGAGGCAAAAATTGAATCTGGGCAGATGCGGCATCTTGAGCGGTTAATACTTTTACAACTTGTCGACAATTTGTGGAAAGAGCATTTGCTCAATATGGATCATTTGAAAGAAGGTATTGGCTTACGTGGGTATGGTCAGAAGAATCCTCTAAATGAATATAAAAAAGAAGGATTTGAACTTTTCATGTCCATGATTGATTCTGTTAAAGAGCAGACCGTGCGTACCTTAATGCATGTTCAGGTCATGGGTGACGACGAGATCGCTCAAATGGAAGAAGAACGTCGCCGACAAAAGGAAAAAGAGTTGGAGATGAGCCGAAGGGCTAATGCCGCCGAACTGGAAAGCAGGCAGCCATTGAAGCGCCAAGAGGTTAAAATAGGAAGAAATCAACCTTGTCCTTGTGGCAGTGGAAAAAAATACAAAAAGTGTTGCGGTAAAATATAAGCTTCATTTTATAGATCTAGTTTTTTAAAGCCCGTAAGATACGTTAACGTATCTTACGGGCTTTTTTTTGCTTTTTAGTTTGTATGATTGTATTTCGTTAGCATTATTATATAGAGTCAAGTTTCCCCTTCTTGACACTGATTCAAAACATCTTATTTTTTCCTATTGAAAATTCAATTTAATCCATTTGTTACTAAAATAATAAATCTGCAGGAAATAATAATAAGCTCTTTGTATTTTATTGATTTTATGGAGGAAGTATAATGCAACTCGATAAATTTACACTGAAATCCCAAGAAGTGATTCAGAATGCTCACACGATGGCACGAGAAAATCAACATCAAGAAATTTGTCTTGAACATGTAGCGAAAGTTCTTTTGGAGCAACCTGAGGGGGTTGTTGTACCAGTACTTCAAAAGATGGGTTGTGATCCATCTGTAGTTTTAAACGAAGTTAATCAATTATTAGATAATATCCCAAAAGTAACAGGTTCTGGGGTTACACAGGTTTACGCTTCGACTCAACTGCAAAAGGTATTAGACTTGGCTTTTACAGAGGCAACTTCAATGGGCGATGAGTATGTGAGCCAGGAGCATATTTTTTTGGCATTTTTCCATGATTCCTCTTCAGCCTTGGCTGTTAAATTAGTTTCTTTAGGAGTTAAGAAAGAAAATTTTTTACAGGCACTCACTACTATTCGTGGAAGTCAGCGAGTCACTGATCCTTATCCTGAACAAAAATATCAAGCTCTTAAGAAATACGCTCGCAATCTTACAGATATAGCCAGGAAGGGTAAACTTGATCCGGTAATTGGGCGTGATGAAGAGATAAGGAGGGTTGTTCAGGTTTTGTCGCGAAGGACTAAGAACAATCCAATACTGATCGGGGAACCTGGTGTTGGGAAAACAGCTATTGTGGAAGGACTGGCTCAGAGGATAATCAATAGTGATGTTCCGGCAGGTCTTAAAAATAAGGAAGTTATTTGTCTTGACTTGGGATCTTTAATAGCTGGGGCAAAATATCGAGGTGAGTTTGAGGATAGACTTAAAGCTGTGCTTAAGGAGGTAGAGAAAAAAAGTGATGAGCTAATTTTGTTTATAGATGAAATTCATACTCTGGTGGGGGCTGGTGCTGCAGAGGGCAGTATGGATGCATCCAATATGTTGAAACCCGCTTTGGCAAGAGGTGAACTTCACTGTGTTGGAGCAACTACTATTAATGAGTTTAGAAAATATATTGAGAAAGATGCGGCGTTGGAGCGTCGTTTTCAACCGGTGTTGGTTAGAGAGCCAACTCTCGAAGATTCAATCGCTATTTTAAGGGGAATTAAGGAAAAATATGAAGTTCATCATGGCGTGCGGATTAAAGATAGCGCCGCAGTGGCCGCAGTTACTCTCTCTAATAGATATATTACAGATCGATTTCTTCCAGACAAAGCTATTGATTTAATAGATGAGGCTGCTTCCTGGTTGCGGATAGAAATAGATTCCATGCCCACTGAAATAGATGAATTGGAACGGGTAAATATCAAATTGGAGATAGAAAAAGAGGCTCTCAAGAAAGAAAAAGACCAGGCTTCTATGGACCGTTTAGCAAAACTGACAAAAGAACAAGCTGAACTGGGTGAACAGCTTAATGCCAAAAAGGCGCAGTGGGAGATCGAACGTGATGTTATCCAGAAAATTCGTGATATAAAAAGTTCCATTGACCAGGCCCATATTGAAGAGCAACAGGCTGAACGGACTGGAGATTTAAGTAAGGTGGCTAAAATACGTTATGGACAAGTGGTGGAACTGGAAAAAGAATTATTATCTCAAAATGATAAGTTAACAAAAATTCAAAAAAATACGCGGATGCTCAAGGAAGAAGTCTCGGATGAGGATGTCGCTACTGTTGTAGCCAAGTGGACAAGCATACCGGTGGATAAACTGTTGGAGGGTCAAAAGGATAAATTGGTTCGTGCTGAACAAGTTTTATCTAAAAGGGTTATTGGCCAGCAGGAGGCTATTAAGGCTGTTGCCAATGCGGTGCGACGTGCTAGAGCAGGTTTGCAGGACCCGGATCGTCCCGTGGGCTCTTTTATTTTTCTGGGGCCTACCGGAGTGGGGAAGACTGAGTTGGCAAGAAGTTTGGCTGATTTTCTTTTTGATAGTGAAAATGCAATAATTCGGGTTGATATGTCCGAGTATATGGAAAAACACTCTGTAGCGCGTCTGATCGGGGCTCCTCCTGGTTATGTTGGTTATGATGAAGGAGGGTATTTGACCGAGGCTGTCAGGCGAAGACCTTATGCATTGGTGTTGCTTGATGAGATAGAAAAGGCTCATCCTGATGTTTTTAATGTTTTACTTCAGGTGCTTGATGAAGGAAGGATGACTGATGGCAAAGGAAGAACGGTAGATTTTAAAAATGTTATTTTGATTATGACCTCGAATCTCGGCAGCCAATTAATTATGAAATTGGGCGGCAAAGATCCCCAGGAATTAAATCGTCGACTTGATGACCTCCTTCATCAACAATTTAAACCGGAATTTCTCAATCGAGTGGATGAGATTATAACATTTCACAGTCTTGGGCGCGAAGAGCTGTTAAAAATATTAGATATACAGCTGGCTAAAATGACAGCCAGATTGGCGGAACAAAAAATTAGAATTGATGTAAATAATGAGGCTAAACAATTTCTGGTGGAAAGCGGATATAATTCTGCCTACGGGGCCCGCCCATTAAAAAGGGCTATTCAGCATTACATTGAAAATCCTTTGGCAATGGATATTCTAGGGGGAAAATTTAGTGAAAACGAAATTATACATGTAAATACATCCGATGGGGACGGTTTAAGTTTTACTAAATAAACTATTGGGCGATTGTTTGTTGACTTACAGGAGATTTTACCCAAGATGATCCAATAGGGGGCATTTGCTTGCTCTTGCCAGAAAATGGGGGTATACATTGATCCTTGATACCCACCTTTGGTTAAGGGGGTAATTTAGGGATATGAAAGTAACTATTGAATTATTAGGATGTCAATAACTAACGTTTAACTACTAAATTGCTGGCGTGGTGTTTATCATCCCTGCTTTTTTGCCTTCCTTATAACTAAAATGATTCGGAGTTGATTATGAGTACTGAAATTGATGAGCTAACCGTAAACTATGAAGATGATGATGTTTTACTTGTAAAAGAGCTGGATAAGGAGGTTTTGTCAAAAGGGGCGTGGACTACGATTCTTTATAAGTATCAACAGTTCAATAAAACAAAGAAGGAGTTTGGTCAGGTCCAATATACTATTCGACGTTATCAAAAACGTTCCGGCCAATATATGCCTAAGTCGAAATTTAACATTTCAAGTAAAGCTCAAGCCGAAAAAATAATCGCAACCCTCAATAAATGGATTAGCGAGGACTAGTTAACCTTATAATATCAAGGTGCTAGATTGAAAAAGCAGTTTGAGGGGGAATTCCGGAAGTTGTTTTGATTTAAATTAAGCAGAGTCTTGCTTTGGGAAAAGGGAAACTGATTGAATAACCCCTATTGGTTTCCTTTTTGTACATTTGTCGGCCAATGTACAAAATTATTTTTTCTTCTTTTTTAACGGAAGAATAGGATGATAGGGAAATGTTGAGAATAAAAAGTTAACGGGATCGCTTTTTTTTGTTTACAGGCTGCCGTTCTTCACGTACTTTCCCGCCTCGTTGCTGCACGAAACTTTGCGAAACAAAAGCGAAGCCCAACGCGGCAACGAAAAAAAAGGTTGACGGGCAAAACAAAGCCGGTTAAGATGGCCTTCGCCGCAGCAAAGCAAACAACTTGCTGAACTGATGGCACATTGATCTTTGAAAACTGAATAGCAAGTAATAAGAGCGGGCCTATATACGAGTCGGTTTTGTAGCCGACCAAAAATAAAATTACAATTGAGT
>JAOTSI010000111.1 GCA_029865005.1 Desulfobulbaceae bacterium | reverse complement strand
TTTACGCGTTGAACAAATTGAACTCCAAAACAATTTTGGCGGAATATATTTATGACAGAGTTGATTATCTACCAAGAACACCCCGGTGATCTGGAAATTTGCCTAGAAGGGGAAACCTTATGGCTGAGCCTTAACCAGATAGCCAACCTGTTCGGGGTAAACAAGTCAGCTATTTCAAAGCACTTAAAGAGGATTTACGATAGCGAAGAACTAGCAAAAGAGGCAACTGTTTCCAAAAAGGAAACAGTTCAACAGGAGGGAGCACGTAACGTTCGGCGTACCATCGATTATTATAACCTAGATGTTATTCTTTCAGTAGGTTACCGGATCAACTCCGGTCAAGCCACCCAGTTCCGCATCTGGGCTACCAAAATCCTACGGGAACATCTCACCCGCGACTGGGCCAAGAATCGGCAACGATTAGCGACCATGGTTCACAAACTAGAAACCGCCCTGCAACCAGAACAACAAACCGACCCCGAACCGGGACTTTCTCAAGATGAGAAAAAGGGGGTTATGAGGGTGATTTCCCGCTACACTCGAACTTTTCACCTTCTTCAGCAGTATGATGAGGGGGTGTTGACCGACCCCAAAGGTGAACAAGGGGGTGTGTTACCTGCTATCAACGAGGCCAGAAACAGTATCGCTACTCTCAAAACATATTTAATACAACAAAAAGAGGCCAGCGACCTTTTCGGGCGAGAGCAAGAAGAAGGGCTGGCAGCCATTTTGGGAAATCTGGAACAAACAGTACTGGGTGAACCAGCCTACCCAACCCTGGAAGCCAAGGCAGCCCACCTTCTATATTTTGTGATAAAAAACCACCCTTTTTCAGACGGAAATAAACGAACCGGGGCCTTTCTCTTTGTTAACTTCCTGCAACGTAATCAACGATTATATCACTCGAACGGTCAGCCAATACTAAACGATATTGGTCTAGCTGCCCTCACCCTGCTTATCGCCGAATCCGACCCCAAGGCAAAGGAAACTATTATCCGCTTGGTTGTGAATATGTTGGCTGGATAGATACTATCACCGGTAAGGATATTATGTACCTGGTTAGAATGTTCGTAACTGGTTGATTTAATACAGTGCGAGTTTGTAAGTAGCCACAGGTGGTGCAGATTTATGCAGTTGCCACTGCTCGCTATATTTCTTTTGTATGGGCAGCGGGCAACCTCCTAAAAATGAACTGTTACCATAACCACTTACCCTCTTGCTGCTCAGGTTTGAATGAAAATATAGGCACCGTCATTGATATCGATACGCAACCGGCCCCCGTGGTTTCGACCATAGACCTCCCAACCGGGGGTATCGCCAATTTGACATTTTACGCAGCAGGGAGAGTGATTATTGGTTGATTCATCGTACCAGGCAACCAGCATTGTCTCCTGGTCGTCTTGTTCAGCCAAGGTTGTGGCCATGGCCCGAGCCGTATCAAAATCGAGCTCCAAGCCGCTAATGGTAAGATTTATTTCTTTCATAATATTCTTATTTCATATTAAAAAAAACAGGGGATAGATACTTTTTCTTATCTTATCTGCCAATGGGGTTCAACAGAGAAACGAGCCAGCTCCTCGGGATCGACAAACTCGTCGCGAAGACGGTTAAGTTCCTCGGCCCGAGCACCGATAATTCTTTGAAGTTTTTTCCATAAAACTCGCGCCCATTCGGCTTTGACAAAGGTTAACAACTCAGGCCCCACTCTCTTCTCCTTACTGTTTAATAGTACCTAGTCACAGGTTTTATAACTCATTAATTTAAAACGCACTTTATTTTATAGCGCTGTATTGAATCAGTTAGTTATAAACCCAGTAACCAGGTACGAATTAATTACTAATTTTTAAGGGAATTAGAAATATATTTCATCATATTCAGGGGCGACTTGGGTGGTCACTCCAGGAAAGGGCGATCACAAGGATCGCCCCTACGTATGCTGGTGGTATCCCTGACCACCTAGCAACTTAGATGTTTTTTCATTACCCTTAGAAAGAGAAAAGATAGCTCTTTCCAGATAAAGAACTTGGAAAAAATGATAAGTGAGATTATGTATATTTTTTCTTCCCAGATTCTAACTCAATATTATTTGTTATCACAGGTGGATGATCTTCATTTTCCACTATAACAAAGTACTATCATAAAGGATATTACTAATTAATTATTCGGACAAAATTACATCATTGGATTTTGCATATGGATATTTTACTCGGCAAGAAACAATACTTAATATTTTGAATAAATAGGTATTTCACTATTTTCTAGCTGAGGTAGCTAAATATTTATCATCTTACATTCTTGTAAAGAATTATATTAAAAATGATAATTATTCTATTTATTGTGATAGGGTAGCTACTTGTACCTAGGCAATGATTGAAAAACTTAATTATCACTATCAAAATCTTGTGTAGGCCCCATTGCTAGCACATATAGTTAGCAATTTGATAGTATCTCTAATTAACAACCAGATAATATATAACATTTTTTCCTTGCAAACCATTTACTCAATAGGTAAAAAAATTACATATCCGATAGTAATTCAGACTGCGGTTTAACTTGGGCGTAACCGATAACCGGATTTGAAAAGAAAAGTTCTATTACCTCGGCTTGAGTGTGCCTGGCCTTAATCTTAAAAGTAACAAATAAATATCATTCACTGATTTTATGAGTTACCTAGAACCATTGATCACGATAAACCAAAGGAATATTATGCATATACTTGGACTACTGGAGTTAGCCGTTCAATTATTTTTTGCCGTTCATGCCGGTAGAACAGGAAGGTATTGGTGGATTTTTTTAATTCTGGGTTTTCCAGTGGCCGGATCAATTATTTATTTTTTTGCTGAGTATCTTCCTGAAACACAACTCCAAACTAAGCACACAAGGGTAAGACGGCTTAGTCCTGCCAAGAGGATAAAACTACTGCTAAGGGAATTGGAAATATCCGAGAGTATACAAAACAAAATTAATCTAGCTGAAGCATATTCCCAAAATGGGCAATATCGACAATCCATTGATTTACTGGAAGGATGTCTTGTTGGAGCCTACAGCAAGGATTTGCATATCCTGGAGGGATTATCATTTTGCTTTTATAATCTGGGCAATTTTGAAAAGACCTTGGAATATTTGTCTGACCTGGAAGAAGCAAATGAAGGAAAACTTTCCGCTAAGTTACGACTCATGAGAGCAACTGTTTATGAAAAAATAGGGGATGACAATAGAGCCTTAGAGGAATACGAATCTATTGTAAATATTTTTTCTGGTGAAGAAGCGAGGTGTCGCTATGCCCTGTTGTTGAAGAAACGTGGCCAGACAAGAAAGGCACAGGAACTATTTGAGGAAATAGTTCGAAAAGCAAAGCTATATCCCACACAATATAAGCTGCAACGAGAGTGGGTTAAAATTGCAAAAAAAGGTCTAAAGTAAACTTATTAGCAATCCTTGAAGGGCATATTCACGATATAGTGAATATTTCCCTTCTCAACTTGCCGTTCTCACTTTAATTTGCCGCCACAGCCCTTCCGCTTGCCCAGACGCGGAGACCAGCTATATCTTCTGCCATCACCACGGAGAGCGGAGAGGTATTGTTTATCTCCTCCATGATATTGGCGCTGGTTAGTTCCGTACCATTACCGGCGATACTGTAAAGGGCAGCAACGATTGCTTGTTCAATTTCAGCCCCGGAAAATCCTTCACTTACCTCGGCTAGGTTTTCTACGTCATATAATTTGTGACCCAAACCTCGCTTTTGCAAATGAATGGTGAATATTTCTTTACGCACTTCTTGATCAGGCAGATCAACAAAGAAGATTTCATCCAACCTACCCTTGCGGATGAGTTCGGGTGGCAATTTACGAACATCGTTGGCAGTGGCAGCGACGAATACCATTTTCTCCCGTTCGGCCATCCAGGTAAGCAAAGTGCTGAGCAGCCTCTTGGACACTCCCTGATCATCAAGGCCAGCACTGATCCCCTTTTCGATTTCATCCATCCATAGAACACACGGTGCCATCGTATCTGCAATCTTCAACGATTCCCGTAGATTTCTTTCCGTTTCACCGTAATATTTATTATACAACGAACCAAAATCAAGACGCAGTAATGGCAAATGCCAATGGGAAGCTACCGCCTTGGCCGCCATACTTTTACCACCTCCCTGAACCCCGAGCAAAAGAATCCCCTTGGGGTTATCCAGCCCAGAAGGGTTATTTCCATGGAGCACTTCACGCCTCTTATAAAGCCAGCCCTTTAGAGTACGTAACCCTCCGACCTCGTTCATATTTGCCATCTCATACTCATAAGTTAGCACGCCATCCATGTCCATAAGCTTAAACTTGGTTTTGTTGAGTTCCGGCAAATCTGACTTGGTAATGGCCCCGTCATCGATGATTGCAGACCTGATCAAACGTTTAGCTTCCGGCAGAGATACACCTTGCAAACTATCGATTAATTTACCAATGGTTAGTTTATCACTTTGCACCTTAAGACCGCTATTTTTGGTACTCCAATGTGCAACTTCATCTTTAATCAATCTTACAATCTGCTCTCTGGAAGGCAGTGACATTTCGAAAAAGGCGCTAAACGGTTTAATATCGGGCGGCATCGAAAAACGATAACTTAAAAATATAACCGTCTGACGAATTTCTTTATAATCCAGGGCAATATCTTTAAGCATCCGGATTCTTCGTGGTTCATTTTCCAGATATGGATGAAAATCATTGAGTACGTAAAGAGCGGTCTGATTATTTGATTTTATACTGGCTAGCACCTCATCCGGTTCTTTATCAACTGGAGTCTTATCAAAATTAAAACCGATTCGTATCTGTTTCAACCCCTCAGTCACCGTCCAGCTATAACAGGGAATATTACGCTTTGAAGCCAAGCGACTAACCGTAGCTAATACCCGCTTTTCCTCATGACTTTCAATGATAATTAAGGGGACATTAGAATCAACCAGTAGGCCTAAATCATTTATATCTTTCATATACTACTAAATGCTCAATATATATTACATCTAAGGTGTTAAGATCCAAACCTTACAACAAACCCTTTACTGCTTCATAAACCTGGACGACCACCATGGACGCTCTTTGATAATCAAGCCTATCAGCTCGATCTTTGTAGGTGTGATATTGGAGATTTCGATAAAAAGCCGTATCTGTCACCATGACTGCTTGATAACCGAAATGCCAATAATTACTATGATCGGAATAATCCACCCCTTGCATAAAAGAAGGCGCATTCAGGGAATATACCGGCAATTCAGTACTGCCCGTCATCAACCCTTTAATTTTTTTTGTAATCCCCCCTTGGGACAATTTACCCACCAAAGCAATAAAGTTACCCTTGCTTGGATAATAGAGTTTCATAAAGGGGGCAGGATAACTTTGGGAGTTCTCCTCATCAGTGAAATAACCGATCATCTCAAGGCAAATCATGATTTCCAAATCCACCCCGTGCTCCTTGAGTAGAGCGGCATGATGGTAACTGCCCATATCTGGAGTCCGAAAAAAAGGCGGCTCTTCCAGGCAATATGCAACCAATTCCACTTGGCCGGACAACTCTTCCTGCCCTAAAAGATAACCAAGCTCTATGAGACCAGCCACTCCACTGGCATTATCGTCTGCTCCTGGACTATCACCACTGGCGTCGTAATGAGCTCCGACCACGATATGGGGTTTTAGATGACCGGCAGCCAAATTTTCTTCATAATCTTCTTTATTAACGGATACTTTTTCATCCTTCTGAATACCAAATACTGCGATTACATTGCGATAAGTTTCCCCCCTTGTCTCAAACTCCTGTATATAGACCTGCCCGCCTGCCTTGGCAAAATGATCGGCGATGTAATCCGCAATATCTTTCAGATTTCCTGGAAAACGGTAATTACGCGGATAATGTTTACGGGAAATGTTGGATACATTTTTCCGCATTCTTTGGGCGTCCACCTTGGCATTTGATGCTTGGCTATGAACGGAGGTGGGCCTGCTCACTGCCACATAAAGTATACAAAGAGGAAAAATCAAAAAAATAAACAGCAAATAGATCACTTTTTTTATCCATAAATACAATGTATTATTTGCCATAGTTGTTAATGGTCACTAAAAAAATTAAAAAAAAAGACACGCTTACCGGCCTGCTTGCACACATCCGCAGCAATGGTAAACGCTTATTAGACCGATGTTGTGGAACTTTTCTTTTTAACCCGGTAAACGGTTAAATATAGTCGATGAAAAATATATAATCAATTCGAATGAATTGTGTCAAATTATATAAAAAATAGAAATGACGTTAAGACACTTAGAGGAAGCTGGAAATATTGGGGTCTTATTCATATAATGGCTGTTCCTGGTATTGCTGGACATCCACAAGGAATGCCACCATAGCCGTCAGGCTAAGGACAATATCATATTAACACAGACAATTGAATCATATTGCAGAATATAAAAGGGGCGATCACAAGGATCGCCCCTACGCACGTCCCAGCATTCGGGTATATAAAATTTAATGATTAACGCACCAACTATAATCACATTGCCGTATCTCAACGGTGTTGCACCACAATGGCACTACTTATAACCGCCACTGGTATCACCCTAATCTAATATAATATTTTTTCCTCTTTCTAGCCTAAGCCTGACGGCTATGGGGATGCCCCTACTGTTTATTGCAAGACTTAAAACCTACTAATACCCAATTGTGATAGAAGATTATTATAAATAAATTAGACAAGAAAAGCAGCAAACTCCTCAGCCGGAAGTGGTTCAGAATAGTAGTAGCCTTGTACTTCCTGGCAATGGAGTTTTTTTAGAAAATTAAGTTGCGCTTCGGTTTCAACGCCCTCCGCTACCACGTTAAGATTGAGGCTTTTAGCCATGGAGGTGATTGCTGTTACAATGGCGTCATCATCTTTATTTATGGTTAGTCCCTTGATAAAGGCCCGATCAATTTTTATGGAATATAGAGGAATTTTTTTCAAATAGCTCAAAGAAGAATAGCCAGTTCCGAAATCATCTATGGAAATAGACAAACCCATATCACGTAATTTAGAGCTTACCCCAATGGCTTGATCTACGTCCTGCATAGCCACACTTTCTGTTATTTCAAGCTCCAAACACTCAGAAGGCAAATCAACTCGAGCCAAAATTCCCTGAATTTTAAAGGCCAAATCAAAATCCACAAACTGTTTAGCCGATAAATTCACCGCCCCTTTAAGATCCTTATGTTTTCCGCAACGCCACTTTTTTAATTGTATACATGCTTGATGCATAACCCATTCGCCAATGGGAACAATCAAACCGGTTTCTTCAGCCAGTGATATAAACGAGAGTGGCGAAATCATCCCCCTCTCTGGATGTTTCCAACGAATCAGGGCTTCAAAACCAGTAATACGGTCGGTTAGCAAGGAAACCTTAGGTTGATAATAAAGAACTAATTGCTCTTTTTCCAAAGCCTGACGCAGTTCACTTTCCATCCATAACCGTTCATAATTCTTTTCATTCATAGATTTAGTGAAAAATTTATACATCCCCCGCCCTGCATCCTTGGCATGATACATGGCAACATCGGCATTTTTAGTTAATGATTCGTAACTATTACCGTCATCAGGATAAAGGGCGATACCAATACTTCCACTAATAAATACCTCATTGCCTTTAAGCCAAAAAGGCTTTTCAAGTTGAGATATAATCTTATCAGCAACACCACCGACCATAATAGTTTCTTTTATAGATAAAATTACGGTAAATTCATCACCACCCAACCGCGAAACCGTATCGCTGGCCCGCACACATCCTTTGATTCGTTTAGCCACCTCAATCAACAATTCATCACCTACATCATGGCCCATAGAATCATTTACATACTTAAAATGATCGAGATCAAGAAAAAATAACGCAAGTTTCGATCCTAATCGACTGGCTTCTGTCATTTTCTGGGCTAAACGATCACGAAATAAAGCACGATTGGGCAATGCGGTCAGCGAATCATAAAAAGCTAACTGTTTAAGTTGTTTTTCAGTTTCTATATGATAAGAAATGTCATTAAAAATACCAACATAATAGCCATTACCTTTTTGCGGCTCACCAATTGTATTAATAGTCAACCATTTAGGAAATACTTCTCCATTTTTTCGCCGATCCCAAATTTCCCCTTTCCAGCTGCCAGTTTCTTTCAAATCCTGCCACATAGCCGAATAAAAAAGCTGATCATGCCGACCAGATTTCATAATTGAGGGATTGTGACCGATGACCTCCTCAGCGCTATAGCCGGTGAGCCGTTCGTGAGAAGGATTAACTTCTATAATATTAGCTTCTCCATCGGTAATGACTATGGCCTCACCGGTATTCTCTATTACCTTTCGGGCCAGCGTCAATGTTTCTTGTACCTTTCTATTTTCAGTCACATCCTGAACAGTTGCAGTAATACGTAAGGGGGTTGCATTGGAGTCATACTCTATATCACCAATTTCATGAACAATAATTTCGGTGTTATCTTTTCTTAAAATTCGATATTCAACATCATGTATTTTTCCGGGAGTCTGATAAAAATCATTTAAAGATTCGATACGTTTATTACGATCATCCAAGTGTACTAAATCTATTAATGCAGCATCCGAAGCTTCTATACTTCCAGGAACTAACCCAAAGATACGATATAATTCATCCGACCAAGTTATGATACCCGTTTCAAGACTTCTATCCCAATTACCCAACTTAGCAATTTGCTGGGCTTTTTTAAGACTATTTTGACTTGCCATCAAAGCAGTTTCCGATTTTTTCAGCTCCGTTAGGTCAAAACCAACTCCGAGAAAACCGGTGATTTCTCCCCTGTCGTTTTTTATTGCTGTTACCGATAAACGAACCGGAAAACTAGAACCATCCTTACGAATATATGTCCACTCATTTTCATCAGGCATATTATCAGCAATTGTTTTAGCAATAAGTACCTCGAACCCAGGTTTAATCTTTCGCCCCAAGACTGCACCATAAAGCTTTGCCCTGAGAGACACCTCATCAAAATCATGAAATATTTCCGGAGTACATTTTCCAACCACCTCCTCAGCCGAATAACCTAGCAACCTTTGTGCTGCAACATTAAACAAAATAATCGTCCCATCAACCTTGGTGGAAATTATAGAGTAATTGGCGCTATCGAAAATAGCTCGCTGCAGCCCCATGGTTCGACGCAACTGTTGTTCACTTTTTTCCCTTTCGGAAACCTCCTGATGCAATTTGCCATTGGCAAGCTCAAGCTCTTGGGTTCGTATCTTTACCTTATGCTCCAAATTTATTTTTGCCTGATGAATTTTTTCACCGAATTGCCGAAAACTTCTCTCCAGAAAGAAAAGCTGGTCACCTCGAACCTTTTCAGGCAATACTCCCTCCTTACCCAATTCTTTGATAGAATAAATATTTATAACAGCAGCTAGCTTATTGATCCGCCAAATAATATACAATATCAAAAAAGTAGCAGATAGCACGAAACAGATTGCGGAAATGGCGCGATTAACTCTATCAGCTCCAATCACTTCTTCTGACAAGGCATCATATTTGGAATGGGAAAGTAATGAAATAAAATGAACGTTGAGATCAGATGCCCCATAGTCAAAATATGATTTTCCGATAATAAGATACTTATTTTTTAATTCCTCCTCTCGCATGCCGATTTTGATTTCCTCAGATCTATTACTGGCTATAACCCTTCCCATCTTATTCTCAACTAAGGCGATTAAATTATCATTCCGCATTATCACCTGAGATTCAAACATAAATTCACTATCCAAAGGTGAGGCCAACATCATAAAGCCTAAATCTTTTGATTTAGACTCGTTTATCTTATGGGATGTGATAATAAAAGGATAGCCATCAATTTCCGTTAAATAAGTCTGATTATGACTTAAATGTCGCAAAATTTCCGATGGTTGCTTAAGGGAAATAGGGATGGAGCTACTAGGAAGTGAAGAATAAATTTCACGTACGTTTCCTTGTACATCCAATAACATACAATATCGGACAAAAGGCATGGCCCGTAGAACAGCCTTACCCGGTAGCCAAGGAGGTAAATTTATATGAACAAGCGTTTTGCTTACAGGAGAGTCCCAATCCTGAACAGCGATATAATCCAACAAATTATTTTGGGAGGTAAGCAAACGAATAGCTTTACTATAAGAACGAATATATACATCAAAAAACGCTCGATCCTCCCTCGCCTGTGCCTGTAGAGAAGCGTCTAATTGCCCATTAAAAATTGCACGCAACTTTCTGCCCTGATAATTATCAAGCACAAACCATACAATCAGGCCAATAAACAAACTGAGCCAAAGTACTTTCCAGGTTAATGATATTTTGCTAAACAATTTCAAAATTATTACACTATGCTATCAAATCATCTTGGTTAAACCAGAAATTCATTAATCGTAAAATAGTCTTCCAACCGTAGGACATTAAGAACTCGGAAAATTATAATTATCCCATCTCGGAACCATCCACTTACTTGCGCAGAATTCGACTTTGAAACTTTTATACACCTATTAAATCAGGGAATTGCAGATACAACCATATATATATTAAATTCTTTCAAAAACTACCCCTACTGTTTTAATATATTTCAAACCACTATTTATCTCAAAAGAATAATATTTTATATTTAATTAGCAATTGGGCAACTCGACCAAAACAATTTTACCAAGTAACCTGTAGTGCAATACAATACAGCAAATATCTTGCTGATATTTAAAAAATGTTCTCATTAATTTCAAAATATTAATAGTAAGAAGTGTTATTATCACTTTAGACATGTGATTTCAAACCTTTACAGGCAACAACAAATATGATAAACAAAACCTATTATACATTAGGATCGCGGAAAATAATTAACATCCCAAAACGGTGCAGAATTTTTAGTCATCTTCAAGATGAGGTAACAAGCGCATAGCAGCGTTATGCAACTGTTACCTCGACAAAGAAGACGGCAAAAAG
>JAOTSI010000110.1 GCA_029865005.1 Desulfobulbaceae bacterium | reverse complement strand
CAACTAATCATCCTTGGGAAAATACTTTTCCTTTTCCCTTAAGGATGGTAACCATCAACCGCTCTAAAGTTTACTTATATTCTTATTATCATTATTTAGTCAAGCAAGAACAGGCTGAATATCCATTCATCGGTTTACAAAAAATGAGTGATAAACCAAGCGGATCTACCAGCAAGATTGCAAAATCAGCCGGATCGGTCAGCATTGCGGTCATGTGTAGCAGGGTTCTCGGACTGGTTCGGGAACAGATTTTCGCCAACCTGTTTGGGGCTGGTTACGCCTATGATGCCTTTGTAGTGGCCTTTCGCATTCCTAATCTTCTGAGGGATCTTTTCGGGGAAGGCGCACTCTCAGCTGCCTTTGTCACCGTGTTCACTGATTATGATACCAATAAAGGTAAGCAAGCGACCTTGGAACTTGCCGGCAATGTACTGGTCTCAATGACACTGCTACTGAGCTGCATCACCTTGGCGGGCATTTACTTCACCGAACCTATCGTTTCTTTACTTGCTCCTGATTTTGGATTAGTTGAAGGCAAACAACAGTTAACGGTTTACATGACCATGATCATGTTCCCGTTTCTTATTTTCGTATCCATTTCTGCCGTTGTCATGGGCATTCTCAACACCAAAGGCAAATTTTTCATCCCTGCCCTTTCCTCCAGCTTTTTCAATTTAGGCTCAATTATCGGCGGTACATCCCTTGCCTTATTATTTCAAAAATTAGGAAAACCCGCCATTGCCGGAATGGCCTGGGGTACTTTAATTGGTGGTATGCTGCAACTTCTCATGCAACTCCCCACTCTCCGCGCTACCGGATTTCGCTTTCTTCCCAACTTCAAGTTGCGTGATCCAGGACTAAAAAAAATAGCGCTGCTCATGGTTCCAGCAATTATAGGTCTCTCAGCCACTCAAATAAACATCTTCGTAAATACCTATTTCGCTTCTTCCTGTGAACAGGGGTCGGTATCCTGGCTTAATTATTCATTCCGCTTGGTCCAATTACCCATAGGCGTCTTCGGCGTAGCCCTTTCC
The DNA here is from genome assembly GCA_029865005.1 of Desulfobulbaceae bacterium. GTDB lineage: Bacteria > Desulfobacterota > Desulfobulbia > Desulfobulbales > Desulfobulbaceae > JAOTSI01. The sequence continues at coordinate 9,974 of JAOTSI010000110.1, read as the reverse complement.
ATAGCAGCCATGCCGGTACTGGCCAGATTCGCTGCTCTTAAAGATTTCAACGGATTACAAAAAACTTTTTCAACCTCTCTTATTATGGTGTTCTGCCTCACTATTCCCGCCACTGCGGGGCTCATACTCTTGGCCCAACCTATTATAGGACTGATCTTTGAGCATGGCGCTTTTACTCCATTTGACACCGCACGGACTGCCGAAGCACTACGCTGTTATGCCTACGGTCTTTTTGCTTACTCCGCCATCAAGGTTACGGTTCCCGCCTTTTACGCTCTTGGAAGAACCAAGTATCCGGTTATTGCTAGTTTTATGGCGGTAACACTAAATATCGTAATTATATCTCAACTGATTGACACATTAAGTTATCGGGTCATTCCCCTTTCAACATCTGCAGTCATGACCATTAACTTCTTTTTCTTAACATTTATTTTATATCGGAAACTTCCAGGATTCAGGATTCTGCCATTATTTATAGGAATCATTAAAATTCTGGCGGCAACCATGATGATGACCATGGTACTCATTCCCTTGACAGAACTCTGCGCAGAATTAATAGTGGGCAATATTTTTGCAAGGATGTGCGGGGTATTCTTTTTAATTGGTGCGGGAGGAGGATTTTATGCAATAACGCTTTATTTCTTAAAAGTTAAGGAATTTGATAACATTATAGCAAAGGTAGTTCAAAAGTTGCGCAAATCATGAAGCACTTGTAATTGTGAGAGTAAAGCAACCACTGCTGTATCCACATGAAGGATTCTCGGTCCCATGGAGAAACCATGAAAGCCTGCGTCGTAAAAACAATCTACTTCATAGTCATTCCATCCTCCTTCAGGCCCTACAGCAAGAACGTTATTGTCCAATGATACATCAGCTCCGTAGAGATCAGTCAAAGTCCCTTCCTCACCTGGATGGGCCAGTAACTTTGCAGCGCTATTCATCGCGGGAACAACATCCTCAATAAAGGGCTTAAAGCGGTGATGTATGGTAATAGTCGGCAATTTGGTATCCATTGCCTGTTCTAAACCTTCAATTAACAAGTTTCTCATATTTTCAGGCTGAAGAACAGGAGAATGGAAAAATGATTTTTCCACCCGTTGTGAACGAATTAGATGAATAGAGCGGACCCCGAGAACAGTGGCTTGTTTTAAGATTCTTTTGAGCATAATCGGCCTGGGTAAAGCCAAAATCAAATCAAGGGTCATTTTGGGTGCTGGAGAAGAAGTAAGTTGTACATCCAGTATCACCTCGGAATCTTCTACTTTAAGAACCCGTCCGGTGCCACCAAGCCCGTTTATCATGCCCACTCGTAATGTATCACCAGGTTTAGAGTGTAAAATACCCGTAATATGAGTTGCACGACGATCCTTCAAGTGCAGAGTGCTTCCCAAAAGTTCATTTTCATCAAAAAGCAACACGTTCATAATTTCCCAATAACCTCAATAAAAAATATATTACCCTGGAACATCATATATTATTCGACTAACATGTACTCTACTAAAAAATAATACTCCTAGGGGGGGGGGCAACGATTACTACTTACAACATTAATACCTGGTCACAGGATTTATAGTTATTCTTAACAAAATTATATTAAAAACTTTTTACTCTTACTCTTTATACAATGTATACCTTTACCCTCCTTTTCGTCTATAACTTTTTGCAGTTCCTAGCTTTTATTCCGGCTATATTATTTGCATTTATTTCATCTTCCCTGCACCACAAGTATCAAGGACGTATCCTCTCTCGCCTGGGGTTAAGCAAAAATATTATTCTTTCACCAAACAACGATGATGATCTCGTAATATGGATTCATGCCCTGTCAGTTGGAGAGGTTACCTCGGCTGTCCCACTAGTACGATGCATTTACGAATCACGCCCTGATATCACCGTTATCTTTTCAGCCACAACCAGTGCTGGTCGCCGAATAGCAAATAAATGCATTGCCCCCTACGTTACAGAAGTCATTGATGGTCCCTTGGACTTTCTCTTCACCATTAAAAGATATATTCACGCAATACGTCCCTCACTTTTCGTGCTGGTAGAAACGGATTTTTGGCCCAACTGGCTAAATATCTTACATTTACATGGTATTCCAACAATGCTGGTTAATGGGAGAATATCGGAAAAATCATGGAAAGCATATACCAGATTACGCTTATTCTTTAAATCTATGTTTCGAACTTTTACCCTTATCTCCATGCAAACCAAAGAAGACAGTAACAAAATGATAAAGTTAGGGGTAGAGCCCAACCGAATTGCAATACTGGGCAATCTCAAATACGACACTGCCCTTTACCTACAATCGATCCCAGAGAAGATAACGATAACCCGAAATGAGTTAGGGATAAGAAAAGATAATCAAATTTGGATTTGCGGCTCAACCCATGAAGGAGAAGAGAGTATCATCTTTGACGCTTTTAATAAAATACGCACTCAACTTCCTAACTTATTATTAATTCTCGCTCCCCGAAATATCGAAAGGAGTTTCGATATTTCCAACATGGCACAATCATATGGACTGTCCACAGCCTTTCGTTCCAAAAATGACACTTTGCTCACCAACAACCTTCTTTTAGTCGACACCATAGGAGAACTGGTTCACCTTTATAAATTTGCCGACATCGCTTTTGTTGGCGGCTCCCTGGTACCTCAGGGTGGACATAATCCCCTTGAGCCGGCAGCTTATAAAGTTCCCGTTGTTTTCGGACCTCACATGGAAGATTTTCGTGAAATCAGCAATGAATTAAAACACCATGGTGGAGCAATAACCGTTCAAGGAGTAGATGAGCTAGCAGCAATAGTCACCAGATTCTTACAAGATAAGGAATTTCATAACCACGCATCTTCCGCTGCTGCTCAACTTATAAAGGATAATGCCGGAGTTGCAGTAGCGCACCTGCATATGATTGAAAGAATGACCCGTTCCTATAACTCAACGGGCTCATAAATCCGGGAGGCTATGAATTATTATTACAAAATCCGACAGCTCCTTCATACTTCGACTATTAACGCCCCACTGCCGACGGCGACTATTTGTTATTTATCGGGAGTAACCGCAGCATACTGGTGCAAGTCAATATCTTTTAGCCAACTATTTACCTTTACCCCCCTTATCTTTGCTATTCCGGTAGCCATACTTTTAATCTACAGACACAACTCCGCATTCCTATGGCTTTTTATCATCCTCATTGGACTAGCTCATGGCAGTCTTCACCTGCAACCTCCAGGATCTCCGACCCATATATATAACCTCATACCTCACCGCACCACCATCACTCTTTCCGGCACCCTGAACAGTATGCCTTCAAATGGGGGAGAGTCTACAAAATTTATTATCATGACCGACGGGATACTTTTCTCTGAAATTCCAAATAAAAAAAAAGAAATAGTACCAGCACACGGTTTGGTACGTCTTACCTTAGCTGGCCAAATAAGGCCTGAAATATCGGTGGGAGATCATCTTTTAGTGCGAGCTAGTATTGATCGAATTACGACTTATAAAACACCCGGCGTTTTTGACTACCAACTTCATATGGCTTCCAAGGGAATTTACGTAAGTGGTTTCGTTAATTCCCCTACTAACATTTACTCCGCTCTCCGTACTGACAAAAGTTTCACTCAATCTTTTCGGTATCTACCAGAGCAACTTAGATACAATATTGCCAAGTTCCTAAATAGCAATTTAGATAACGACACGGCCGGAGTCTACCAAGCCCTTCTTATCGGAGATCGCAGCATGGTTTCTCCCAAATTAACGGAGCACTTTATCAAAGCAGGTTGTATGCATATACTTGCTATTTCTGGACTCCATATGTCACTCCTAGCTCTAATAATATTTACGGTAACGCAATGGTTGCTCAAACGTTCCGTTCATATCATTAACTCATGCCATGTCCCGACGATTGCATTTCTTTTATCCATTCCACCATTACTAATATACTGTTTAATTGCAGGTATGAATACCCCGGCTCTTCGGGCATTTCTCATGGCGGCTCTAACTATTTTCGCTTTAGTATCTCGCCAACAACGTGCATTATTTCATATAATCTCCGCTGCCATACTCTTTTTAACCATACTTAACCCCTTAATTGTCTATACGGTCTCTTTCCAACTCTCTGTAGCTGCAGTATCGGGAATCGCCCTTTTTACCCCCTACATAACAGGTCAATTTAAAGATACTTTCACATCTCCAGACCAAACCATTATTTATCGTATTTTCACCGTAGCTAAAGCAAGTATATTAATTTCCATGGTTGCTACTTTATCGACCCTACCTTTTATACTACATCATTTCAATAGAGTATCACTCATAGGTCCATTAGCAAATCTTATACTTGAACCGTTGCTCTGTCTTTGGTCCTTACCCTGTGGTCTGATATCTTCTATACTTCTTCCTGTCTCACCAACTAGTTCCCTATTATTCCTAAAGCTCGGAACAGTTGGAATAACTCTAACTACCATTTTTCTAAATTTAATAGCTAAACTACCCTTTTCGTCAGTCCGTACAATAACTCCCTCGATTACCGAATGGGTTATATATATTATTCTCCTTACCTTCATTATCATCCATGGAAGGATAACAATACGAAAATCAGTGTTTGCCATCCTCACATTTTCTCTAGTTACGTCTCACACCCTCGGACTTTTCCGGGTCATTACACCGAACGAACTTGAAATTGATTTTCTTGACATCGGCCAAGGAAGTTCTACCTTTATCCTCACCCCAAAAGGGCACACTATTCTGATTGATGGAGGCGGATATGCTTCAAGAAACTTTGATCCCGGAGAAAGAATTATAGCCCCCTTTCTCTATGCAAATAGAATTTGGCGGATAGATGATATTGTCATCACCCATCCCCACGCAGATCATTACAACGGCATTCCATTTATCATGCACCATTTCAAGCCAAAACGATTATGGATCGCGGGTAAAAAATTCAATATCCTGGATTATCAAAAAATACTCCATGATGCTGAAAAACTAGGAATTTCAGTAATTGCCCCTCAACACGAAAGAATAATTGATCGGGAACCTAATTTGGAAATCAAATGTCAACATATCAACTACGGAACTGTTACCCACAACGATAAAATAAATGAACGAGGACTAATAGTTTCTGTACGATACGGAAAAAATAGCCTTTTATTCCCAGGTGATATCGGATCGGTAGTTGAACAACGTCTTGTGAATCAAAACGAAGTAAAACAAGCTAATATATTACTAGCCTCCCATCATGGAAGTAAATATTCATGCCTGCCAAATTTCATCCGTCGAGTAAATCCAGAAATAATAGTGGTTTCATCGGGAAAAAATAAACAAGGTCAATATCCCGCCACTGAGCATATGCTCAAATGGAGTTCCATGGGAATAAAATGGTTAGTTACCTCGGAATCCGGGACTATACGCTGTATTATGGATGAGAAAAAATTTACAGTATATTCCATGATTCATTAAAAATGACACCAGAAGCCCTTTAACGTCTTAAAAAAATAGTATAATTTACGTGACACACCCAATTGATATTGTAAATAAATAGCTGCAAAATTCGTCCAATAAAAGGAAACCACAACTTTAACCTTGACCAGTTCATATAAGAATTATTAATATAGTTATCAATTTCATTATAGAGAGCATGCACTATAATAATAAAAAAGTTATCTCCTAAACTGGCCACCAAGCTTAGGCATTAAAATGTAAGCGTTCATCAGTACACATACGCAGCACTGGTAAATGCTTAACGGTACGATGTTATGGAACTCTTTTTTCACAACCCCGTGAGCGGTTATATTAAAATTAGTTTTTCGGAGTGAACTCATCACATCACAATTATTTAAATACACTGGGCCAAAAAAATATTAACTATCAATAACACTCATCCAATATATTTTTCGTAAAATGGCGTTCGTGATAACTGCTATTTTCCGGCACAAAACATCCTCATTGATTACGCCTAAGGAAAAATTATATTTGATTACAATGCCACACCAACATCACCGGCAAAATAATACCTAAAAATAAAAGGATATACCTTCTAGTAAAAATATCAAAAACATTCTCGCAATACAAAATAAGTGTTGCATCTAACAATTTAACTTGGCAAATAATATAAAAAATTATATTAAAAAATCGTAAGTGGTCACAGGTGTCTCATCTTCATGCGGTTGCCCCCCCTGCCCTCATAGAAGGGCTATAGCGAGCAGCGGCAACTGCATAAATCCGAGGCACCTGTGATCACTTATAGGTTCGCATTGTATCAAATCAGCTAGTTACGAGCCCTGTGGGCAGGTACAAAAAATCTGCCACAATAACATGGTGACTATCTGAACACTTGGAAGACAAAGGCTTTATTAGTAAAACGAGGGACATAGAGCGTGGTTATTCTTTAGTGGGATAAAATGCAAATTAAAATATTTATCTCTGACTAACTTACAACACCTTTATTTTTTTCAAGAAATAAAGAGGCAGCCACTTAAAAATAGCAAAGATGAGTTTACTCGGCTCATAGGGCATATTATTCAAGCTGAATATTGTTTATAGGCAAATTAATATTTCTTGCCAGAACTGGCATCAAACAGAGTCATATCCGATATCGATAAATAACGAAGTATCAAGGTACTACTCGTTAAGTGAAAAACTGAATTGGCTGTTTTGTCAAACCCGTTTTTATAAAAAATTACGTAATTAACAAAAACAACTTCATATATTTTACATTCTGGCGTATACTCAGAGGCCAGAGATAACCTGTAATTTTACTGACTCAAAACTATTCTCTTGGATACGTTGAAGGGGTACTTAATATGAACTATGGCGTCGTCAGTCAAGAACAACTAGAAAAAATAGATGAAATATTGACTGAAAAATTAATTAAAATCGGGGTTGATTGCGTCATCATAATTGACATGGCGGGAAACATAATAACCGCTAGAGACAACGGGAAGTCTAAGTACGACGTTTACTCTTTTGCTGCCTTAGCAGCTGGTAACTTCGCTACAGTAGACGCTATGGCAAAACTGGTTGGAGAAGAGGAATTCTCCCTTTTATTTCACAAAGGGACAGATTGTAATATTCATTTTAGTAAAATAGATGATGAATTACTCTTAATTTCAATGTTTGGTAAAGATATCTCTCTTGGTTTTTTACGACTAAATGTTGTTGAAGCCATAGAACAAATAGCTGTATCATGGAAGAGAAAATAATTATAATAGTAACCTCTACTTTTTAAGATTGAAAAAGATCACTACTGAACTAGCAAGTTATGACAGTAATGAAATTAGGAGAGTACATTGAGTTTTATTAACTTAAAAGATAAGGTTGTGCAGGTCAAAATCGTTTACTACGGTCCCGGCCGTGGTGGGAAGACCACAAACCTTGAAACTATAAACAAAAAATATAAAAAACAAATACAGTCGGACATGGTGAGTCTCAAAACCCATGGCGATCGAACACTATTTTTTGACTTTCTTCCCTTTGACATGGGGAAAATAAGAGGATACGATTTAAAAATACAACTGTACACCGTGCCCGGACAAGTCAAATATAACGCGACAAGAAAATTAGTACTACGCGGTGTTGACGGCCTGGTATTCGTGGCTGATGCTCAAAAAGAAATGCGTGAAAAAAATATTCGCTCGCTTAACCAGCTCCATGAAAATTTACAAAGCTATAACGAATCAATATTTCGCATTCCGCTGGTTCTACAGTATAATAAAGTAGACTTACGTGATCAGGGTGTTGATATCCTACCCATTGATGTACTGGAACAAGACCTAAATAGTAAATTAAAGGTGCCTTCCTTTGAAGCGAGTGCTTTATCAGGTTACGGTGTTCCGGAAACTTTGAAAAAGATCATCTCGTCTACAGTGGTATCCATACAGAAAAAACTTTTATAAAAACTCATCAGAGAGAGATAAAGCAGAATCTTCATGAATACTCCCCAGGAACATGAAACCATTGCATTGGATGCTGCGGAAGATCTGACACTTTACGCCGATGAAGAATTTGATAATGAAGATGTCGATCTTTTTGAATTCACGACTGTTGACGATCATCCTCTCGCCACTCTAAAATCTATAATTCTATCTCTAGAGTGGGAAATAAACGATGATATACTTGAGCAGCTCGGTGAAGAAGTAAGACATCTTCGCGAAGAATGGGCAGGCGATAAAATAGTTCTTCTCTATCTGCAAGGTATCGACAAGATAGGTAGATATATTAGATCGGAACAAGCGTATGCTCATCCGAACTCCATCAAATTACTCAACTCTTATTTTTACAATCTTGAACAAATTCTCTCTAATCCCGACTTAGCAGATGACGATGTAGTTTTATTGCTAAAAGGGGATCTAAGAAAATTTAAAATTCTTCAGTATCAAATTTCTCTTACTCGTAAAGATGCTGCAGCTGATCATCACGATAAGAAAGTCACGGAAGAAGTTAAAGCATCCTCCTATTATGAGCATCTCCGAAGCCTTAAAGCAGTAGTTCTGGGACTTGATTGGGAAATAACTGATCGTGACCTTGAAGAATTCCATACTGAACTGATAGAATTAAAAAATATTTATCAAACAGAAGCATATACTTTAGTATTAATAAATGGTTTATTAACCATCGGAGCATATATCTCCGAACAACGTATCAAAGCCCATCCGGAAGCATTTTCCCTTCTATATGCATTTTTCGAAAGCCTCGAATCGTTTCTACTCAATGATGATATATCTGAAAAAGAACAAAAAGAAATTATTATTGATCGAGTACAGAGACTAAATAATTTAAAATCATTAGTCTCAGGGGAGTCAGATACCACTGAGGATCTTGAAGAGGATATCGTTGAGGAAAAAATAGAGCCCGTCGAAATGGAAGAAGAACCCTTCTTAGATTCCACTGAACAGGCCTATATTCAACAAATAGCTCCCCAAGAAAAAACAGAAGACATTCTCTTTGAAGAAAAACCTATGGTTGAAGAAGAACCTGTGGTTGAAGAAGCCCCTGAGCTAGAAATAGCTGCACCGACACTTCAAGAAGATGAAATTCAACCTGAACCAGAATCTGTTATTACAGAAATTCAACCTGAACCAGAATCTGTTGTTCCAGAAACTAAACAGGATAAGGGCGAAATAACTTTTGATCTCTCAGATGAAATCGACACGCATATATCTAGTTTTTTCGATGATATAGGTGATGATGAATCAATTATACTTGATCAAGATGAAATAACTGCACCTGCTGACCCCACTACGAAAAAGAAAACAAAAATCATTACAGACTCTCCGATTTCCTCTGCTTTGAGTTTTGATCCTCTTGCCGAACAACTGGAGTTCTTAGACGATGATGCCATTGAGGCAATAGATGAACAATTTAGTGATAGTGAAACTAAAGAGAACCAACTTGCACCAGCATTATCGCAGTTAGAACAGCAAAGTAGTTCATCAGATGTAATACCTCCACAAAATAATGAGGAGGATAAAGGCAAGGAGTTAAGTTCAGATGATGTAATAATCCCTGCACTTTCAGATTCTGATGAAATCGGAGGATTTAACGAAGATGCAGCTGGTGATGAACAAATAGAAATACCAAAGCAACATATTGACGATAAACTTGATTCATTCTTTGGAAAGGAAGTCCAAGAAAAACCGTTATCAGCTCAAACTCCAACTCCTCCAGTTGAGCTCAAAGAAGAAAAACTTGATATAATTCCTGCCTTAGCTGATTCCTCAGAAGAAGGAGGCTTTGATGACAAATCACTTTCAGAAGAACAAGCTGAAATTCCACAAAAAGATATTGATGCTAAACTTGCCTCATTCTTTGATGAAGATAAAAGTGCAACTCAGGTAAGTAAGGAAATAGAATCAACTTCAGAGGAAAAACCAGTTGTTGCTGCACTGGCTGATTCAGATGAGGAAATTGGCTTCAGGGAAGATGATATTGAACAGGATAAAATTGAAATCCCACAAGATACCATCGATGATAAACT
>JAOTSI010000109.1 GCA_029865005.1 Desulfobulbaceae bacterium | reverse complement strand
AAGGTACCGGTTACCGGACTTTGGGTGGCAATTGTCGACCGGTCGTAGTCGATGGTCGTCCCGTACTCAAAGAGTACCGTTGCGCTATTGCCCTTGGCATTGACCGAACCGTTGAAGATCGCGCTCGTGCTGGTTATCGCCGAGGCCGCATCGGTAACGACTGTTGCGGCCGCTGCTCCGGCGGTAAATGTCATGTCTTCGCCATAGGTGGTTCCCCCGGAATTTACGCCTACCACCCGATAATGATAGGTAACGTCGTCGGTCAATCCGCTGATTATTTTGTTGACCGCCGTATCTACGCTGCCGGTTACCTGGCTCTGATCGGCTGTGACGGTTAGGCCGTAGCCGGTGTCAATCCCGTACTCGAAGGTTACGATGGTGCTTGCTCCATTGGCATTGACCGTGCCGTTGAGCACACCGCTTGAGCTTGTGACGGATGAGGCCGCCTCGGTGGTTGTCGTGGGAGGAGAGGGCAGGGTGGTAAAGGAGAGGTCGGCTCCATTGGTGGAGCCATAACTGTTGGTGGCCACCACTCGGTAATGATAGGTGGTGTTGGGTGAAAAATTGCTGATGTTCACGCTGACGGGTGTATCCGTGCTGCCGGATACTGGGTTCTGGTCGGCGGGGACGGTATTGCCGTAGTTGGTATCGATTCCGTACTCAAAGGATATTACAGTGGTATCTCCATTGGCATTGACCGTGCCGTTTAAAGTGGCTGCTTGGGTGGTGATTCCGGTGGCCGCATTGCTGGTGGTGGTTGGTGCCGTGCCACCGGTGCCGATGGAAAAAGTCATGTCTTGGCCGTAAACGGTCCCATTATCATTTGATGCGGTTATTCGGTAATGGTAGGTGGTATTATCGTTAAGGCCGCTTAGGGTGGCGGTTACCGGTATCAGGCTTGCGGAGTTCACCGGACTTTGTTCCGCAGTGATCGTATTGCCGTAGCCGGTGTCGGTTCCCCATTGAAAAATAACCGTTGTATTAATGTTATAGGTGTAAATCTGGCCGTTCAGAGTGGTAAAATTCACACCTGTGCCGCTTGCCGGATCCGTAATCACCGTCGGTGGATTGCCGCCGGAGGACGCCAAGGTGGTAAAGGTCATGTCCGCGCCGTAAGTAGTGCCGGATGCGTTGGTGGCTCCGACCCTGTAATGGAAAGTGGCGAGCGGATCGAGGAGGCTCAAGTCGGCCGAAACCGGGGTGTCGGTGGAACCGGTGATCGGGCTTTGCTGGGCGGCTATGGTGGAGCCGTATTCCACGGTAAGGCCATACTCGAAAAAGACGATGGTCTGGTCGCCGCTCGGGTTCACCGTGCCGTTAACCGTGACGCTGGTCGAGCCTATTCCTGTTGCCGCGTCCGTGGTGGCGGTGGGTGCCTGGGCCATGACATCTTGAATGGAAACGATTGGTAAAAGAATGATAAGGAGTAACCAAAGGAAGGATATTGGGATGCTTCGGCGGAGTTTATCCGGGAAAAAGAGATGAAAGCTTGTTTCCGGATTTCCCATAATGCGGCGGAAAGCATCATGTTTCATGGTGTTGTCCTTAACTGGATGTTTTTATAGGGCAGAGTGAAATATTGTTGTTGGGGAAGGTTTCCCGTCTTTCTCATGCTGTTTCCCTGGTGGTATCACAACTGCTTTATAACAAAACTAATCGTTGCTAATTCGGATAGGCGGTATGTTTGTTTAACTGGTCATCTTATCAATAAGAATTATATACTAAATAAATAAAATTTGTGGTAAATTTATTCATATAGGAATTGTTATCGTCAGTACGGCTGTTTTGGAATAATTATAGGTTGTCTTTTCAGGAGGAAGCAATATGGGGCTCAAAAGTGCTCAGGTTCGGATGATGAATTTGACAAAAATCTTGTCCTTTCTTGTGGTCGTCACATGTTTGCCACCGGCTTCCTCGGTTGCCAAAGGGAAAAATGGAGATATCAATATCGGTATGAGCGGAATTCATGCTGTAAGTGCACCTCAGATGACCTATATGCAACTTCGAGTATCCGATCCCGCCGGACAGGTCATATTTGATTCATCCACAGACGGCGGTCCCATTGGTTGGACCGTTCCCGCCGGAGCCCCGGATGGTTTTTATTCCTATGAGCTACGGTTTGGCAAGGAACCTAAAAAAGACAAGCGCAACAATGAAAACAATCAGGGATTAGGTCCGAAGAGTCGCCCCATGGTGGAATCCGGCAGTATCCTGATCCAAAATGGTTCTGTGGTGTTACCCACGGCTGATGAAACAAGTCTGCTTAATAATATTTTTTCGACCGGCAAGTATGTCGTTAATGCCGTAATGGATTTCCTGGTTGCTCCCGTAATGGCGGACCAGGTAATTTTAGATGATCTTATTGTTGATGGAAGCAGTTGTGTGGGAATGGACTGTATTAACGGAGAAAGCTTCGGCTTCGATACGATACGGCTCAAGGAAAACAATCTGCGTATTAAGTTTCAGGATACCTCCTCAACATCTTCCTTTCCCTCAAATGATTGGCAGATAACGGTAAATGACTCTGCAAATGGAGGGGCGAATAAATTTTCCATTGATGATATCGACGGTGGGCGAACCCCTTTCACCATTGAAGCGAATGCCCCAACAAACAGTCTTTTTGTTGAAGACACCGGTGATATCGGATTGGGAACCTCTCTGCCCGCAGTTAAGTTACACTTGAACGATAACGACACCCCTACGGTGAGGCTGGAGCAAAACAGCTTCGGCGGTTGGACTCCGCAAACCTGGGATGTTGCCGGTAATGAAACCAATTTTTTTATAAGAGATGCGACCAATGGGTCCAAATTACCGTTTAGAATTCGAACGGGAGCACCGACGAGTTCTCTTGACATTGCCGCAAGCGGTAATGTCGGTATTGGAACGGACAGCCCTTCGGCAAGCCTGCATGTACGAGAAACAGATACGAATGATGCGACTCTGTTGATGCTTGTTGAAGGGAAGGAGCTGGATACCTTACCGGAAAATAAATCTTATGTGTTTACTGTCGCAAATAATCATAAAGTAACGGTCTACGGCAATATGGAGCTTGCCAGCAGCCGAAAATTAAAAAATAATATTGTAACGCTTGAACCCGATGAAGCCTTGCGGGCGATTGCTGTGCTTCGTCCCGTGAAGTTTCGGTACAAGGCTTCCCCGGATGAAGAAACAATAGGTTTCATCGCGGAGGAGGTCCCCGATCTGGTGGCCACCAATAGCCGGGAAAGTATCAGCACCATGGATGTGGTAGCTGTGCTCACCAAGGTGGTTCAAGAGCAGCAAAAAGCCATTGATAAACTCAATAAAACCATTGCAGAGCTCAATGCGAAGGTTGACGGTGTCACGGCTGAGCGTCTAGTTACAACTGTTCGCTAAAGGTATTTAACCAGTCAAACAACGTAATGTTTAGGGTCTTGGAAAAAATATCCAATTTAATTTGTATTTTTTTCGCGACCCTTATTGAGGAGTGGGGCTCACCATGAGAAGAAAACTCTTTTGGATATATCTGCTCGCGATTTTCATCGCCTCATTGTCCTATACGGTACAAGCCCAAGTTTTGACCATAAACGATGGAACGAAGTTCACCATCAATGGTGGCACGCTTGATGTGAATTGTCAGGACATTCTCATAAAAAGCGGGGGTACATTAGAACTCCTGTCAGGGGGTATTTTGGATAAGGCCGAGATGTTTGTGGAGCCAGGAGGAAACTATAATGTTGTTTCCGGGACGGTCCTGTCCTGTGAGGTAAGCGGATCGGTATTTTATTTCCTTTATAAACCGGATGGCACTCCCGCAGCAATCTTTGCACTTCCCAAAAAATAAAACGAAAACTTTTCCCGTTCGTTCGCAAAATAAGGGATGGAGACAGGAAACGGCCGTTGATTTTGAAAATGGGTCAAGGGACGTTTGTTTTTTTTAAAGACTAAGGGTTTAATTCGTAGGGGATATTTTTATATTAGAGAAGGATCTGTTTTGTGCATTGCATGCAAATAAAGGTGTCCAGTTTATTTATCATGCCGATGATCCCCGAACATTTCTTTTTCCTGAAGAAGGTTAAAACCCCCGCTTTTAGGCGTGTAGCATTCTGCTAGCGGCTGTATTATAATTCCTCGGTAAGGAATATCGACATGGCAGCCATACGAAACTTAAGATTGAGTACCATTTTGTCTGAGTCACAAAGTACCATTATAACATGCTCACCTCTTGGTTTGACTAAAAAGCTGTGAATTGAAACAATTCATGCGCCGTTTATTGAGCGGTTATGTCGTCAACTTCAATAAACGGCATCATCGAAGTGGTCATTTTTTTCAGAATCTTTATAAATCTATTGTCTGTGAGGAAGAAAACTTTCTACCTCAATCCTTTACGGGACGGTGTTGTCTCCGATTTTGAAGCATTGAATCGGTATAAGTGGTTTGGACATTCAGTTCTTATGGGCAAGCATATGCTAAATGGGCAGGTGAAAGAAGAAGTTTTCGCTCGTTTCGGCTGGCGGCCAAGTTCCGCTCTGCAACCCTATCTTCGGTTCATCACATAAGGGATGAATCAAGGAAGAAGACCTGAGCTTGTTTGAGGAGGAATGAGAAGGAGCCGGGGCGGTGCAGATGCCAAAGACTCTGAGCCGGAATCATACGATGAACGAATATTTGGGAGCTGGGTATTTGTAGAAGAGCTTCGCTGAGAAGAGAATCTGCGGGATGCAATTACCGGAGCTGATGCATAGGTTGGAGCGTTACTATGGCCTCCCGTCAGGTCAGCTTAAAGAAAGGCGTAGGAATAAGCAATCAGTTGAAGCGTGTGATGTATTCTGCTATGCCGCAGTACGTTACCTGATGTATTCCGGTGCGAAAGCAGGAATCAAGGGGCTTGCTTCAATGATGGGCCGTTCGGCCGAGCTTTCTTTTACCTCTCCCTGGTTGGCTGATGGGGCTTTATCCACGGAACTCACGCTGAGCTACCTGTTGCGAGAGGAACCATCCTGTACCCTGGAAAGTACCGGCGTCATCGCCGTCACTTGAGAAGATTATTTCAAAGACTTCCGCTCCGCAGTGGGTGTAATCACGTGCCGGACGGTGCCGACCGACACTTTGAAGCCGTTACGCTTGAGCATGTTACGGATCTGACTCGACCCGTAACATGGATGTTGCCGCCATATGGTCAATATGCGAACGTCTCTATCCTTCTTCGGGTCATCAATCTCGACTATCGATTTGTTATTGCGGCCATCTATGTCATCACCTCGACGTTTAGCAGGCCTACGCTATTCGTAAATGGTGGTCATTAAGATCTGAAACTTTTTAGCCGTACTTACAATCGTATACTCCGTGGCCCAGCTTAAAATCTTCTATCTTTGTACGACTGAGTAACGCTTTCATCTTCCTGGTACGGATTTCTTGTTCCTCGGTGCATTATCATGCTTTTTGTTATTTGTACTGCTCACAGTCATTTTCTTCTCCGCTGGTAATGTGATATTGTAGAGGAGATGAATCCATATTCCAGTATATTTTTGTTCAGAATTTCCTTCCAATTTCTTATGAAGAATTATAGTTTATGACATAAGATCATAAATGAAGATGTGGTACGGATTTTAGCTTGGGGGAGCTAGAATTATATGAAATTGAAAATTAAAGATAAGATAAAATTGATTTGGTTTATGTTGAATTTGTAATCTTGTCACACTTTCATTTCATTTTATTGTGTGAGGAGCTAGTGTTATATTGATACGATAAGAATAAATTAGAGGTTAAATAATTTATAATTTGGAAGGATAAGTTAACTTGTAAATTATAAATTTACTATGGAATTACTTTGCAATAGTTTGATAAGTCACCTAAACTTATTTCGAGTAAAAGTGAGTGTCTTGTTGGGTTAAAATTTTTATATCTTAAATTGTTATATTGTTTAATTGATATATATATAAGATGGTAGTGTGCTAGTTATGCCTGAAAAAGAAAAACAAAAATCTGTTGAGCTTCAAAAATTCGAGGAAACACTTAGTGAGTATGGTGCACTGGTCAGTGTTGATAAAGATGAAAGTAATCCTCCTGATTATTATGAATTAAGCTTTCGAGTTCCCGGTTATGCTCCAGGTCCTGATGGGCAACCGATTGTCTCTAAGTCGCATCGTATTTCTATTAATATTCCTTTAGGTTACCCCGTTACTTGTCCGTTAGTTAAACCTTTAACGCCCCTGTTTCATCCGAATGTCAACGGAGATAGTTATGGGGTAGTTACGAGTTGGACAAAGATTGGCTCATTGTCCGAACTTGTCGTTTTTATAGGTAAAATGATTTGTGGCGAGGTGTACAATGACGAACTGTCAATTAATCAAGAGGCAGCTGATTGGTATAAAGATAACCCTCAAAAAATAAAATTGGGTGTTTTTGAACCTCGTCATGAAGTAAGTAGCGAAGTATTAGCGATATTAGATGAAATAGTTCCAGATCCTCCAGCTGTCTCTGAAATTAATAATAACGAAGCGATGGTAGATGAGGTTGAGGCTGCAGGAGAACAAGTATCAGGGGAGACTGTTCTTGATAATGAATCAGATGAACAAGAGACTGAGTCTTCAGGCGATTTGTTCGTTGATCGTAAGGAAGAAGCGGAATATTCCGCTGAGGTAACAGAGGAAGCTTCTATTGATGAGCAGGAAAAAATAAACTCATTGCATGAGGAGCGGGAGCTAATCTCTCCTAAACCAAAAACTTTTTCTCTGTCGAATTTGCTTCATACTAAAGCTCTCGTCGGTTTTTTCTGTCTAGCGATCGTTTCGTTATTATTAGTTATCTATTTCCATGACCAAAATATTTTAAAAGAATCTAGTGATAATTGGCAATTGGCACAAAGTTTAATAAATAATAAAAATTTTAAGCAAGCTTTGGAAACAGCTGAGAGGGTAAAGGCCAAATTATCTGATGTATACATTATGACGGGAGATCGTGAAAAGCTGGTTATAGAGATAGATAGTGTATTAGTATCCAGCGCATTTGTTGAGGGATTGCATGGAAAGGCTAATGATAAAGGAACACAAGAAGAATCGGACAATACTCAGCTGCTTCAAGAGATTGAAGCCATGGTTATAAAAGCACGTTCTTTAAGAGAAGAAGGTAACCTTGTCGATGCCATAAAAAACTATGAAAAAGCACAGCATTTAGCAGCTGCTAGCAAGGGGTTAGATTTGCGTGCAGGAGAGTTGCAACAGGAGGTAATATCGTTGCGACTTAAACAAGCGATACTTGAAGGGGAAATCTTTGAAAAGAATAATAAGTTTAGTGAGGCAGCTGAGATATATAAAAGTGCTTTGGATATAGTATCTTCTGGTTCCGAGAAGGGGAGCCCGGAGAAACGACAGGTTTTGAATTTATATCTGGGAGCTGTTAAGCGACAACTTAAAATGTTGAAACAGACAGTTAATGATGATTATTGGCGACAGGCAGTGGAGATCCTCTCTAATACGCAGAAGGTGATTTTAGGAAATCTGACGATTATTTCTGAGAAAGAAAAGCAGGAGTTTGAGTTATTGTTTGTTAAATCGCAACTAGATATGCTTCTTTATGAAGCAAAACAGGCGTATGAAAACGGGGCATGGGATTTAGCGATAAAGAAATATAATAAAGCACTTTTGTTATTTAAATCCAAGAAACGATATATTAGTAATGAATTTAAGGGAGCTGAAAAAACAATATCAAAAACGCTTCTCATGACAAAAGTGGCTAAGGGCCTATCGTTAGCTTCTGCAAGTGAAAAAAAGAATGATCCTTCTGGCGCTGTTGGTTTCTATCGGGCTGTAATTAGGATGTTAAATGGAGATCCTTTAGGGGGAGGAGTAGAGTTTCAGGATGTTGTCGATAATGCTCAATCACAGATTGTTGCTATTGAAGATCAATTGATGATAAATGAGAAAATAGCTTGGCTGAAGGATAATTATATCTCTATTTTTAAAAAATATTATCCTTCAGTTAATGAGAATTACTTGTCTTCCCCTGTGGTGACATTGATAAAAAAGGAACATGATAAACTTGTTTTTCACCTGTCGTGTGTAGAAAAAACCCATGGGAGTTCAGCGCGTTTAATGCTTGATTACGTAAATTTGTTGAAAGATAATAAGTGGGATCTCTACGTTGAAAAATAAATTTATTTCAATTTAAATTTACTTGGTAAGGTGTGCGATGGTGCACGAATGAATCGTTATGAGCCTTCAGGTTTTCCACAAACTCTTTGGGCTCCTCGCTGTTTCGAGTGGGTAACCACCTTTAAATCGCTGGCGTGTAACTAGAACTAGTTAGCTCCTATTTGAAGCGTGTCACGAATAGCATTGAAAGGAAAAGTGCGCAAAACCGTACCCTGTGGGGTGCTCGCTAACTCGCAGATTTGCACCCTTTCCCTTTCAATGCTTTTGGCCTATAGGTGGTAAGCGAGAGGGCTGAAGCCTCCGGAGGGGCTCCACCTCAAGGGCTTCTCAATTATATCTTCGCAGTAAAGGGCTTTGCGGCATTATTCACACAAAACAGCGAGGGGACACTCTTTGACTGTTTCGTGATCATTTCCCTCTATTTCGAAAAGAAAAGGGGTCAAATCTCATCTTGACTCTTCTTTTGAATTGCTTGAGACAAGTAGGGGTAAAATGAGACTTGAGCTATTTTATTCATGGTGTATATTTCTTTTAATAACGATAATATTTGGGTTTATCTGAATCATCTCAGATGGGTATTGATGTAAAAAAGTCTTGGGTGTTCCTTGTTAGTTATTTAGTTCTAGGTTTAGTAATGAAAATTACGTTAGTTTTGGAGGATTGTAACCATTTGGGGTTTTCCACATGCCTTTCTCTGAATTAATTTGTCTGTTGGCTGTTTCCACAGCGTTTATGACGCAATTGATTTTGTCTAGAACTTTCTCTGTTTTTTAAGGTTGATATCACTCGAGCAAGCTTTTCGTTCAGTGTTGTTTCTTTTGTGTTATGCCGCCGGTTATTTTTCCTTGGCCCCGCCTCTGATAAATTATATTTATCCAAGACCGCAGTCATCGGTGTCCTCTTGCTTGCATTTTACTCTGACCCAACTCATTAGGCTTAAACTGGTTCTGGAATGGATTTTGTTTGTCACTCAGGTAGGTATAGAGTTAAAAAGTGGAAGTGTAAGACATAATGCTCTAACAGTTATTCTCTCCACAAGATAGATGGCTTAGTGTTCAGCGCTTGGGGCACATTAGATACATTCATTTTAATCTTAGCGTAATGGAATTTACTGATGTGGAATGACGAGACGAAAACCCAGATTGCCGTTACGGAATTCTGGAGAACCTACCTCTCGTGCCGTTGTTCGTAAATATGAAGGGAATGCCATCCAACTTCCACCGCGAATCACTCGGTAGGCTCCAGATGGTGGACCGGCTGGGTTATTGCGTGGACTGTTTCTGTAATATTCGTAATCATGGCGATCAAAGCACCATTCCATAACGTTGCCACTCATGTCGTGGATATTTAGACCGTTTGGTTGTTTGGTGCCGACTGGATGAGTTGTCATTCCAGAGTTTTTTCCGTACCAAGCAAGTGAGTCGGGTGTAATTCCACCTGCATATTTTTCTTTTTTGCCTCTGCTGCGAGCGGCGAATTCCCACTCGGCCTCAGTGGGTAAGCGGTAACTTTTATCGCTTTGTTTGTATAATCTTTTAATGAAGAATCCAATATCATCCCAAGAAACCTGTTCCACAGGATAATCGTCACCTATTTTATAAGAAGAGGGGTTGTTGCCCATAATTGTTTTCCACTGCCTCTGCGTTACTTCATATTTACCTATCCAAAAGCTATCTACACATACCTCATGAACTGGTTTTTCATTGCTAAAACAATCAGAGGTCCAATAACCACAGCCCATCTCGTAACAGCCACCCTTAACCCAAATAAATTTCATGCCGGTAACGCGTTCGACCAAAGTTTTTCCTACCATATCTTGATATGGGGGACTAGGAGGACTAAATGGATTTTGCCTTTCTGATTTCTCTTTTTCCCAAAGTTTGATGAAATCCCCTTCGATCCAGGGCGCAGCCATGACATACATGCTAAGAAACAATGGGGCAGTAAAATAAAATAGAAAAGTACACCATGCAATGATGCATATATGTTTGCTTGATCTAGTGTTCATTTTTTTAGTTTAGCTAGGATGAAATCCCTTGGCCCTCGCATTATAGGGGTTTGCTTTCGATTACTTTTACGTTGAGCCCAATGGGGGACTTCATCGTAAAGATAGTCTTGCATTTCACCGGCGGTTATTATGTTGTCTTGGTTGTTATCTGCCATGCCGCGTAACCCTTTAAAGAAGTAATAGCTAAATAGACTGTGTTGTTTTTCAGGATACCAGGTGCTTACCTGGCCCTTGTCGGCACCGGCAAATATAAGCGTATTGCCTGGGCCGAGAAGAGGATTGGCGGTTTTTACCATGGCTGGGCTAATATTTTTAAACAGCGGACCTCCTGCGGAATTACCGGAAAAACAGGTGTCTAATACGATGGTGACGTTGCGGGCAGGGAGGTGGTTGATGATTTTGTAGAGTTCGTTTAGATCGTAGCCGTTATTAGCGATGTAATCGATATCGGCGTCCACCGGTACCAGATAGGCGGAATTGCCATTGGGGCCGGGTGCACCGTGGCCGACATAATAAATGAACAGGTCGGAACGACCCTTGCCGCGGAGGTAGGAATGCATTTTGCCTTTTTGTTGTATTGTGCCGAAGATATTGCGTAAGTCCCCTAAAGTAGCGTCGATCTCCATGATGATGTTGTGTTTACTGTATTCCATAACCTGTGTGAGGTATTTCATCATAATTATCGCGTCATTTTCAGCATATAATACATCGTTTATAGCAGAGTTTTTACGGTTATAATGCTGATTGGCAATAAGTATCCCCACCGCATGTATATTGGACTCGGTACCCTGGGGGATATCCACGTCTACATCAACCAGTAATGAGGTAGTGTTAGCTGTGGGACCGTTTAATAAGCCGGAGGCCATACCTGTTAAGATAT
>JAOTSI010000108.1 GCA_029865005.1 Desulfobulbaceae bacterium | reverse complement strand
CTGTTCCCTTTTCGCAGATAAAAACAGAAGGTAGCGATCTGATTCTCGCCACTAATAGTGGTAGCTTAGAGCTGACTGAGTATACGTTTTCCGGTTGGAACACGGAGGCAGATGGAAACGGGACCGATTATGCCGAAGGCGGAACTTACAGTTCGGATGCGGCGGTCACCCTTTACGCGAAATGGACTTCTAACGTCAAGGACCGATCCGCTTTTTGGAACTTGATCCTGCCTACTATTCTCAATGGGCGTTAGGGGATGGTGATAGGTGATATAATAGACTACCATACCATTGGCGTCATAATAACTAATCTTGCTGGTGAAAAAAGGACTGCGGATAATATACTGTACCAAATTGGTTATCCCTACTTCGTCGTCCCTGCCAATACAAACTGAATTATCTACGTTGAATCCCGAGGTATGACGCCATTTCAATTACCACCCCACCCTCGGGACCACTCCAGCAACAGAGATTGATCCAGGCCATGGGACCCAATAATTCCATCTATCAGTTACACCGTTCCCCAGTCAACGTCTCCTTCAGGGAATTCGACAGTGGTAAATATCTCGTTTTCAGACAGGGATTCTTTATAACCATGCTCACCGACCCCTTCCCCGCTTTCATCATTTTTACATCGGGAATAATCAACCCCCTTGTTACAAAAAGGAAACCTCTGCAACACTAGCCAACATATCAGCAGGGGACCACGACCACCATCTTTACCACAGGTCGCAGCTCCATGTGCAAACACGCCATTTAAATATCCTTAAATCAAGCCTGACTTCTAACTTTTAATCCCAAAAAGGAATCAAAAATTTAATATCAACAACCTCACCTATAATTCTATTTCCATTCCTTCCTCGGCAAAGAAGGCATCAAGCTTCGAATCCGAGTCTTGTTTGCTTAATTTCCTGGCATAACTGTCAAGGAGATGATCTTTGCTATCTGGGCTATGATGGAGCATTGCCAGTTTTTTTACCCTTTGTTTCCTGGCAACGGCTATTGCATATTCGATGGGAGAATGATCATGGCTTTTAGAATCTTCTTCATATTGTTTCTGGGTATATGGAGCATCAAAGATAACTAAATCAGCATCCGCTATAAAATCTTCAACTGCCTTATTCTGTTCTTTTTTTACCTGTTCTCCATCCCTGACCATCTGTTCATCATACATCGGGTCGTTTGGATCCGTTGTAAAAAGATTTGAAAATGGTTGATGATCAAAAACCGTACATATAACTTTTCCATTGTATTCAAACCGATACCCCAAACATGAAATAGTATGATTCAGATATATGGTCCTAAGGACTATATTATCGCCAAGATCATAAGTGCCTTGCTTAAGATTATAATATTTTATATCGGCAGCCAGTTCGCTGGCGCTGACCGGAAAATAACGATAGGTCATTTGGCTACCAACAATATTTTCAAGAAGATCATTTTCATATTGAACCGGACCGAACACTCTTAACTTGACCTGCGAGAGATAGAGAGGAGAAAAGAATGGAAAGCCCTGTATATGATCCCAGTGCGTGTGGGTAAGAAAGAGATCAAATGTGTTGTTACCTATGGGAATATCCTCACTCACAACCTTCTTACCAAGCTCTCTGATACCACTGCCAGCATCAATAATTATCAGCCGATTATTTTCTTTGAGACGTATTTCAACACAAAGGGTATTGCCACCATATTTAGTGGTTTCTTTCCCTGGCGTGGGGATGCTTCCCCTAGTCCCCCAAAACCTTATTAATATCGGGCTCTCTAAAGAAGTTACCTCCTTAACCACAGAGATATCATCACTTTTTGACAAAAACGGAAGAAACAGTGTAACAGAAACACAGCTAACTGATAGTAATAATATTCTCAGCAGATTGGACATATTTTAATCTCATCATAAAGTTTAATTACAGTGCAGATTAACCACCATTAATTTTCAGGGTACAACTCTACGAAATTTTAGAAAAACAATTATTATTCACCATATTAAAATACTTAATAATGAATAACAAGGATTGAATATACGACATTCTATTAGCTTAAAAGACAAAACAATTACCATGTACCTTACCAGTACAACACAAAAAATTTTCAGTATCGTAAACCATAGCGAATCGTTTTCTACGATGAGAGAGATAGCAGCGATAATTACGGCATTAAACCCAAAAGTAAATGATCACAGGTGCCACACCCGCGATGAGGTTTTTCGAGGCCGAGCATAGAAATCTTTTTGATCACCGCCTGACCACTATGGGTTCTCCGGCGCGCCCTAGGAAACATTTGCCCATGGCTGCTTAGACATAATGGCCAAGGTTAGAACCAAGCCCCATTTCTTAAACGTAACTATTTCCATGGAGTGACATTTGGGACAGTAGGGTGTATTTTGTGTTTTCATGCAGGGAATTACGATGGAAGTGCTCTCCAAGGGAAGGAAGTTTCACAATCAGAGCTCAGCCTCAGCTTACTGTAAAGATAGCAAAAAACAAAAGGCACCATAATGAAAAAAAACAGAGTTGAATTTGTTAAACTGATACGTGAAAAAGAGCTGTTGGTATTTATTTTAATGTGTACATTATATTTCATTCCAGTTCTTTTTTCTCACCAAACTTTTTTCTATCGTGATTTATATTTATTATTCTTCTCTCGCAAATTGCTACTATTAGAATTCTTGAAACAAGGTCAATTTCCTCTTTGGGACCCTTTTCTTCATGGAGGACATACTTATTTGGCTGAAGTTTCCAATGGTGCTTTTTATCCCTTCAACGTTATTTTTTGTATTTTCCCTTTTATAAGAGCATTTAATATCTTTTTTATTTTTCATATTATCGCTGTTGGAATATCACTTTATGCCTTTCATCGTGTTTTAGGGGCCAAACCTCTAACATGCCTAGTAACTGCCATTACGGCTTCTTTTTGTGGTTACACTTTGTCACTGGTAAATTTATCCTGCTATTTAACCACAATGCCTTATGTAGGGTTCATGCTCCTTTCTTGGCACCTTTACCATCTAGAACTTAAAAAACGATGGTTTGCCGCCACTGTACTATTTGGAATATGTCAAGTATTTGCCGGCGCGTCTGAATTAAATATATTGACTATGCTATTACTCCTAGGTTGGAGCCTATTTTTCCCTTATGAATCCACGACCTCTTTCCGTCGCTTTATAAACTGGATTATATTAGGAATATTCACGGTGAGCATTTCAGCCATCCAGATCATCCCTACCATCGAATTAATAAGTCTATCCAGCCGCAATGTAGGCATTGCTTATGGGGAAGCAACAGCTTGGTCACTCTACCCCCAACGCTTAGGAGAATTACTTTTTCCTTACTTTTTCGGATATATAGATATATTCTCTTCCGAGCAATCGTACTGGGGCTCCCAACTAATTGATCAAACAACATCCTATATCGTCAGCATTTATTTTGGATCGATCGTACTGATTTTCACCTTGCTCAGCGGCACTAGACAAGGTGGATTATCCACCATTCCCCGTCGAACACGATTATTTCTTCTGGCAACCTTCTGTTGTTCGATCATTTTGGCTATGGGAAAATTCCTACCATTTTTTTCATATATTTTCAAAATAGTTCCAGGAATTCAGTCATTCAGATCTCCTATTAAATTTATGCTCATAACCATTCCACTGTCTGCCATATTAACTGGAGCGACTGCTGAGTACTTTTTTTCCGGACAAAAAAGGGCAACTGGCCAAACCCGTTACACCGCGATTCTATTTTTTACTATAGCCATTCTTTCTGGTTTACTGTCACTGTCATTTTTGTATTCCGATACGTTACCATTAAAAATGGCAACGACTTTCTTCAATGGACCACTTTCCCAGATCATGCAATCCGGCCTTACCAAATCTTTTTTTCATGCCTCGCTGTTTGCTTTAGCCATCTCCTTTCTTTGTTTTTATCGTTCCTTCGATGTGTCTCCTCGACCATTTATATATTGGATTTTTACTATTATTCTCAGCCTAGACTTGTTAATAGCCGGGCTACATATTAATCCTACAGCACCTGATGAGTTTTTTACCCATGATCCGCCGGTGGTCAATATGGCCCGCAAACAAATTACTAACGGACGCCTCTATCACAGCGATACAGAGTCCATTAAAGATAGCAATAACTTAACTTTAAAATGTCCCAACAATAAAATTATGTGGCCATTTCGTTTCAATATGGAGGTTCTTAATTTTTATCTCGGATCCCTTTATAATATTCCGATTATTTACCATAAAGACCCTACACGGTTATCACAACAGCGTATGGTTACTCTAACACAAAAAGTCGAACAACTTCCATGGCAAGAAAGAATCCCCCTATTATCTATGGCTAGTGTCGAGGCAATTGTAACCAACAACAAGCTTGATTCTTCGGACCTTCAGTTTGTCGGTGAGATTAAAAATATGAGTTTTTCACAATTTTTTATGTATAAGAATATTAATGCGCTAACAGGAACAACCTTTGTCAGAAATGGATTACTGGCGAATACAGGAGAAGAAGCTTTACAAGCAGTATTAGACAAAAATTTTGACCCACGGAAGGTCATTGTACTCGAAAAAGATCAATCATTAACTAATTTAACTAACTCTACAAACGACGGTTCCCTTGAAGAAAAAAAGTGTTCTGTGCAAATATTCGATAATGATATTAATAAAATTAAGCATGCTTCATCGAGACGACTCACCGTTTCCTCCGACTGCTCTGGTTACCTATACTTTTCTGAACCTTTTTATCCCGGTTGGCGAGTACTGGTAGACGGAAAACAAACCCCTATCTTTAGGGCAAATTATGTATTCTCAGCTATTGCTTTGAAACCTGGTGAGCATGTGATTGAAAAAAAATACCGCCCTTCTTCGATAATTATAGGAGCAATAGTGTCATGTCTTTTTCTTTTGATCCTATCTTTCTACTGCAGGATACCTTATCGCAGGAATCAAACTGGACTCTAACCGATAATCCAAAATTGGAATTCTAAATATATCTCAAGCCACATACCTGACAAAAATATGGGTCTATCCGGGTTTCCCAAATGGTGTATTGCACTAAAAATATGGGTCTAAAGCCCATGTTGCTTTTGAGCTTAAGGTTGAAGGAATCTACAATCGAAAAACACTATAGTTTTTGAAGCATAGAACCTCGTGATTTCTTGCACAGGATTTTTCTCTTCTATACTCTGTCATACTGTTAGGTTTGAAGAAAATGCCGTTTGGGAAACCAGGATATAGCCGAAAATCTCATTAGTAACAAAATATGCATCCCTATTTGGATGCTAGTCAAATACGGTGAAACCCGAAACTCCAGTCCTAACGACGAGCCTACGAAAAACAGCCTATCTCCAAGTTGATAGATTCAAACGTGGGTATCGTCGTAAAACCGGCATCAACTCCATGCACGAGCCACTTCAGACATTCAAGCTGATTTACAAATACTAATTCCTGCCTTTTCGGCTTGTTCCACTCCCAAAAATCAAAAATTATTTCCACCCACCCTAATCCTTTATATTTACTTTAATCTCATCGGAATTACCTCTTAACTCTGGAGCATACATGGCGTAGCCTTGAGCGGGCAGAGCTGAGAAGCGGCCGGGGATTTCCGCTCGCAGTCGATAGGAAACGGAGTGTTTGCCTCGGGCCAGGCGGGGAACGAAAAAAGCGGTTCGGTTGTCCCGGAACTCCACATAAGCGCCCATTTCATTGCCGGTATATCCGCTTCGAACCTTCACGGCCTCGAAACCGGCAGGTTTGAAGTCTTCAAATACCAAATATTCATAATCGTTTTTGCTCTCGATCACCAGCTCCACTTCCACCAGATCGCCGCTTTGTAGCATGGCATCGTTTGCTAGGAGTTCCCGTTCGAATTTCTCAACCTTTTGATCGACCACCTGCCCGCGGGCACCAGCGGTGGCGATGGTTTTATCCACGGGCTTTAAGCGAAAGAGTCGTCGTTGAACCTTTACCTCCAGCCCGGCTCGAGTGATAAAATCCTCCAAGCTGAAGTAACTCAGGTAGGCGTTGAAATATAGCGGTCCCTTTCCTTTTTTTCGCAGGGTGATGGTATGCTCGCCGCTGGTTAATTCATCGCCCGTGAGGAGAAACTTATTGTCATAGACAAAAAGGTTGGCACGATTAATTGCGACTTCTTGCCTGATTTTGCCATCCACTAGGATTTCCAACTGGAGATCCGGCTGGAGCTCATCGGTCGCCTGCAGATAATCGGCAAGGGCTTCAATCACAATTGCGGTGTCGCGAGTCGAATTCCAGTAATTAGCGTGCTTGCGGTTATTTATCAGGTACTTTACCAAATAGGGTGCTTTCCAATCAGTGACCCTGCCCGTTTTGGCCAGCAACTTCAGATAATAGGCCTGGGCTTCATATTCACTCCCATACCAATACCACCAGTAACCTGGATTTTCCAGATTCAGATACGCTGTTTGATTTTCATCGTCTTTTACCAGATGCTGCTCAATGTTCTGGAGCACCATATCGCGTTTATCATACTGTTTAGTTACATGATAACCGATACCGATCATTGATTTGGCGTAAACCGACAGATGGTTTCGATCCCGGTACAGGTATTGCCCCATATCTTTGTTCGATACCCCAGCATCGGAGAGTACCATGTAAACGAAGGCGTCGAGATTATCGGCCCGGCTCTTACCTTTTTTCTTGGTATCATCCCACTTTTTAAGCTCTCTTAACTGCTCTTTTTCATAATTCCGGAGCCATTTGATTCCCCCCTTTAGCACACCCGGTACCAGTGCGACATCGTTGTCCCTGGCGATTTGCAAGCCGTGCACCACATAAGCGGTGGTATGGGGAAAAGATCGCTCCCCGTATCCGGAAAACCAACCCCATCCCCCGTCAGAGAGCTGCATATCGGTGAGTGCGCGAACCCCGACCTTGACCATCCGCTCGACTTCCTTATTATTGAAGACCGGGTTCTTTTCGATAAGATTACCAGCTTCATCATAGGTTTTGTCAACTTTGCGCCATTGTTTGGCACGCTCTAAGTCATCACCGATTTCTTGGGCATTGAGGTTGGTTCTTTTTTGCTCGATTTCCTTTAAGTCAAGCCCCATGGACAACAACACCTTACGGGTGATCACCGTGGGCAGAAAACGGCTCAGGGTTTGTTCCGTACAGCCGTAGGGATAATCAACCAAATAGGGCAACGCGTCAACCATGGCCCCGGCCGGAGATGGTGAATAACGAATCTCCAACCGCGAAGTATCCATGCGCCGCTCGCTGGGAACCGTGATGGTAAAAGATTGGGAAGAGACGGTGGGACTGAGGTATCCAGAATGGGCCACCATCTTGTCCGCGCCGTGGACATAAACCGGAAAGGTAGTTTCCATAGCATCGGATTCTTCATCGGTGAGGACTTTAATCCGGATGGTCGCTGTTCCTTCACGCACCACCTTTACCCGCCAGTCCAACCGTTTTTCGTCACCTGCCGCGATCTCCGTTGGTATCTCCGCCTGCACCTCCGGCATCAATTCCAGACAATCCCCCTCAAATTCGAGAACCACCTGCACAGCTTTTGGGTTCTTAAGATAATTATGAACATTTGCCGACAGCACCACTTCATCCTTTTCCACAAAGAACCGTGGAGCCTGGAGGCGAACCATCAAGTTCTTTTTAGTGAAGATAACGGTCTCTGCTTCCCCTACCTTGGTACCATGACCCATAGCCCAGGTTTTAACCATCCAGCCGGTCAGATTATCTGGCATGGTCATGTTTATTTCAGCCAGGCCGTCATCATCGGTGGTCACATCGGCAACCCAGAAGGCAGAATCGGCTAGTTTTGTGCGGATGGCGGGCTGAACCAATTGTTCTTCGCCGACTTTATCGGTCCCAATTTCATCTACAAAATCGGCTTCCATTTCTCCCAGAGCAGAGCTTGCTATATTTGATTCCATGCGAGCGGCAGGCATGGGAGGTCCACCGGAACGGAAGGATGATTTTTGTCGAACTGCAAAGGATTTACTATCTGAAAACTTCTCTACACCGTCACTCACCATCCCTTTTCCGAGCTGTAAGTCCGCAACCATATGTCCAAAAACACCAAGATCAGCCATGGGTCGCTCACCACGTTTAAGTCGATTTTGAAAACGACGCGATAGATTGGAAACGGTTCTTTCATTATGACTGCGCCGCCATTTCCAAAAAAAGGTTTTAATATCTGAGACATTGGAACCACCCGAGATATATTCAAGCGCCTTATCGTAGACAGTGACCACCGCCGAGCCTCGAAAGGGTTGCCCGTCCGCATCCCTTAATTTGAGCTTGATGCGTGCTTGTTCTCCGGGTTTAAATTCTTCGGCCGAAGGTTCCACCTCAACGGAGAGGATCCTTTTTTCCGGGGGTACGATCACCTCGCGGGTGATAGAGTGGAGTTTTCCCTCAGAAATAACCAGTGCCTCAATGAAAAAATTGGGCATATCCTTTTTACTGATGCTGATTTGCTCCTCAGCGCTTTTCCCGGTTAACCTAATGACTTTTGGCGCAGAGTATATGCCATTGGACGGTCTAGTAAACAAGAGTACCACAGAGCCAGGCTGCCTTGTGTTTATCCGGAGCTTAACCTTCTCCCCTGGCCGGTACTCCCGCTTATCAGTTACCAGTTCGATTTCATTGAACCGAAAATCATCAGCCTCGGCCTTCTCGCCCATGACGGTAAAGATATAAGCCCCTTCTATTTCGTGATCTTTTTCATCAATCACCGTATATGATAACCGGTACTGACCGGGCTTGGCCGCGACCATTTGCTGAATAGCCTGTCCTTGCGAATCAGTGTCCAGGTCCCATTCATTGACTTTTGTTTCAATGGGCTGCATTTCTTGATCATAGCTTATTGCCTGCAGCACCAATTTGCCTTTCCCCTTGACCGGCTTATTGTCCAATGTTTGGGCCGAAAAACTAGCCCGAATCGTATCACCGGTCCGGTAATGACCCCGATCCACCCAGGAATAGACCTTAAAAGGCTTGCGCGCAACCAGGACCCGCCCTTGCCCCACAATTGTTCGACGAGATAGGTCTGTGACTTCGGCTGTTATTTCATAGCGATGATCCTTGTCACCGTGAATTTCCTTAGCCAGAGAGGTGTCGATATCAACCTTGATAATCCCGTTATCGGGTATTTCGATTTCCCGTTCGCTTACCACTTCCGGAGGCAGGGAGGCTCGATGTATCCACCACGGCCACGGCCCGAAACATCCCCAATCATCCCAGCCCGGATACCAGACATAATCATAGGCAAACCACCAATAGCCCGGCTCATAAAGCCAGTCCCAAGTACCGTGGGGGAACCACCGACTTGAATGCTCGTAACGGAGGATTTTGTATTTAACTTTTCCTTCTTTTACCGGCTCGCCAAAATAATATTGGGCCTTGATTTCCGCAGTGATCGTTTCCCCAAGCACCACTGGTTCTTTCGGGGCCTCCACGGTAACCTCAAATTCCGGTTTTTTATATTCCTCAACCCGAAATGATTGGCTATGTCCATACGCCTTATTAACGATTTGATATAGGCCCAACACGCCATCGGCGGGGATGGTGAATTCATCATGTAGGCCGCCGAATTCATCGGTGGTGTAAGATTTTTGAAAAATTCGGTCGCCTTTGGGATTGAGAATCTCAATGGACGTTGACCTGTTTGCTAAAAGCGATTTGTCTTCCAGGTCATACTTTGCTTGCCGGAGCCATTGCTTGAATTTCAGGGTCTGACCAGGTCGGTACACCGGCCGGTCGCTTATGGTGAACACCTTGGTTTGATTGTACTCATGATCATAGCGGTTGCTCAGCCATACGGAGTCAAAGCCAAGATAGGCAAATCGCCCCTCCTTATCGGTGGCAGTGATCAACCACTGGAGGTTTTGATCCTGATCTTTGGCATCTGGAATAACCATCCCGTTTTTATCGGTATATTCGGCGAAATGATTGGTTTGGGTTTTATAGAATTTCCATTTTAGGTGTTCTTGGCGATAACCAAAAAACTCGAGATTGATCCCCGAAAGCGGCTTCCCAGTTAGCGCATCGGCAACATAATACATATTCGCCTGATCAAGGGGTTTATGGACGATGACGGTATCGTTGAGCCAGATGATTATGCGGCTGGTATGGCCGCCGGGAAGTTTGGCGACTAAAAGATAGGCACCGGCTTGTGACAGGGGTGTTTGCACGGTTACTCGGCGATCCCAGTGGTTTTTTCGGGGCGACAAGGCCAAGGTCCACTCTGCTGCCTTTTTGCCAATATATTTTTGTTCATTATTTTCCACCAATCTCCAACCAATATTCCGGAGATTGACCTTTTGATAATCCAACCGAGTGGGACGAAGCTTAATGTATGATTTCGTATCATCAAGCAATTGAGCTACCTTAATAACATGGGCTTCGAAATGTACCTCTTTGGCGTTGCGGAATCGAAACTCCACTGTGGCCCCTTTGCCTCGTGCTTGGGTGGATATGGGTTCAAATCGTCCCCAATCGCCGGTGATTTGGGCTAGCTTATTATTCGCTTGCTTGTAGGTATGATCAGATTGATTGGGCAGGTCAATTATTTGTTGCCAATGATCAGCCGCTTGCTCATAAAGGCGGCGGTTTTCATAAATCTTGGCGAGCGCTCGAAGCGCCTCGATTTGATACGATCCCACCTTGTCGGCCAGTTTACGATAGAGTGTGATATAATTGTACTCATCCGACAGTTTGAATCGTTTGATACCAACTGCTGTTTTGGCGATTGTCTCCTGATCGGTCAAGGTATGAACCGCGTAAGTACCGCTCTTATCGTCATCATCTTCTTTCTGGGGCTGAAAACCCCATCTGCCGCGAGAGGCCATAGTTTGCACCCCGAACTGGAGCCTGGAAAATTCCGCCAGGATCCAATCCACTGAACGGTGGAGTTTCGGGTTGAGCTCAAGAGCCGTTTTCAAGCACCAGCGCCAACGTTCGCCATCGTTTGTTGCCGCTTCAAAGCTTTTTGGGGTTCGGTAATATACCGGATTGGAATCCTTATCCACGGCCGCGCCTCGGGCTTCCCCCTGGTTGTATGGATATCCCTCCTC
>JAOTSI010000411.1 GCA_029865005.1 Desulfobulbaceae bacterium | reverse complement strand
GCCTTAACCATGCAACGCCCCTATAAACATGCCTGGACTACGGAAGAAGCATTAACAGAAATAGAAAAAACATCTGGAACTCATTTTGATCCGGAACTAACACACCTATTTTTCTCCATTGAACCAAAAATAAGAGAATTAAAAATAATATGGGATGAAAAAGAGGCCAAACATGGAGCAGATTATTTTCCGGAATAAGAAAACGTACCCATGGTCCAGTTCTATTTTTTGACTCATCACTTAATAAAATAAGGCCCTAAATACTACGAGCGCATTTGCTCTGCGATGGCATATAATTCTTCTTTGCGGGGCCGAAAATAGATCATGGCCGCTGCAGATAGAGTAACAAAGAGATAGAGGGAAGCCATATCTCCACTCATAAAAAATATCACGATGCCAAAAATGGCGATACTCTCTGCTAAGGCTGTCGACACCAAGGTAGCGGCAAAATATTTTACCACCGCCGGATGTTGTTGCACTGAATCAAAATCAGTCACCACTTCACTAGGCCGCACCTTTATCAACAAGTTGCGTACAAAGCGAATAACAAAAAGCTCCACAATGGATAATCCTAAAAGGATATATTTTATGTTCTCTACCTTTGGAGCAGGAATAGTCATCGTTCCACCTGGGATCTTAACCAAATAACAAACAACCACATAAACCACCAAACTTGAGAGCACAGCCCCCCATATTACCAGAATAATCAGCCATCCTTTATCAAGTCGTTCGCTATCTCTGCTCATATCATCCATTCTTCCGTCTCCACAGTTTTTTTTAATTAATTACCGTTAACATATTATATTGAATAAATAATATAACTCAAAAACGGTGAGCAAATTCCTCTTCTTGCCTAGAATGGAACTTTTGATTCAAACCTCAATGTCTCTCCGCTCTCTGGATGCCGAAAACGCAGGTAACGAGCATGAAGCATTAAGGAATCCCCCAACTTACCTCCGCCATACAACCGATCACCAATAATGGGATACCCAAGCCCAAGTTCGTGGGCGGCATGTACCCTGAGTTGATGTGTACGCCCAGTTACCGGAGTAAAAGCAATTCTGGTTAACCGGTTTTCCACCCCAAGTTTTTCCCACAGAGTAATGCCTAGTTTTCCATGCACCGGATCATAAATCTGATGAGGACGATTATCAACATCAAGCCGAAAGGATAACTGGATCTCGCCGCGCTCCTCTTCCACCTCACCATCCAACAAGGCTTCATAACGCTTTTCCACCTCTCGCTCCTGAAATTGGCGAGACAAATTACGGTGAGCATCAGAACAGAGGGCGAGCACCATCAATCCGGAGGTATCCATATCGAGCCGATGTACAGCCGGTTGTTCCATACAGGATGGAATAACGTTCTTTAACCGATTAACGATACAATCCTGCTTATCCGGTCCACGCCCTGGCACGGACAATACCCCACCTGGTTTTTCAACTACAACCAAAGAATCATCTTGATGAATTATAGTTAAATCACTACTAGAAATCATAAAACCACCACCAATATTACCAACAATACCAGCACGTAAGAAGTGACATTATTACCGCACATTTTTTTCCATATCCTCTATACCACAAAGCATGAATCCTATAATTGGACCGCATTTTTCCTTGCAAGACGAATAAAAACTACCATGCTGTTTACTACCGGATCTGTTTTCTTTTCCCCAATAAAACTCTGCCAAACTCAACGGTTTTAAGTTATTTCTAGCAGCATGATTCAATAGCTTGGGACCACAGCAATCACCGGTACCAGTGGGTATTGGCCCGCCAAATACTTCTCCCAATAATCTTTCATCATATCTAAAATTGGGCAACCGGTACAAACCGTGAATCTCCTTCATTAGGTTTCGTGACAACGTTCTTCTCTGGGCGATCAATTGATTACGCTGCTCCCCCTGGACAAGTTGTTCAATTTGACGGCCAAGTTTTTTTATCTCCCCATCTACTTCTGGAACGATGGCGTTAAATCCGGCCACATCAAGCAACGGCCCCACCCAGCCATCAACTTCCCACACCCCATTATATTGACCAGAGAAAGCCCGAAGGACATGCACACTCCCATAATCATCTTCACATTCCAACACTCCGAACATTTGCCCTCTGGCAGGGCCAAACAAGTATTGGATAGAAAAACGCGGATCAGCATCATGAAAATCAGTCTTATAATCAATACGCCCTATCTCTGATAGCTCCCTCATCAAGGCCACACCATAACGGCCCGCATTGGCACCGGATAGAGAATGAACCTTATCACAAGACGCGCAATAACCAGAAAAAACCGGAAAGTTAACCAATGAAATATTCTGTTCAATCATTCCCTGCATGGTCTCAGACAAAAACTTAAGTCCCATAAAAAAATAAAAATAAAATATTTATTTGTACCGTACACTGGTTGACCGGTGGTCACCTTAGATCATGGCGATCACAAGAATCACCCCTGCGCATATTGCCCGACTTCACTATAGCTGAAACAACCAGACGATATTTACACTTCAAAATCATAGTTTTGGGAAAAAGTTGAAAGAAGTAGAAATTCCAGCTTTTCAGGAACAACCAACCCAATATATAGCAATTAAAATAATGACCCCGTATTTACTCTTTTCTTTTCTTGACCGAAAGCGGTAAATATTCATATTGTTATGTAATAGACTCGAAAAACAATTCCTATCCAAAAAATTAGGTATCATTTTTAATTTTCACGTCTCTTAAAGGCTATTGCATCTCGAAACAGACAGTTCAAAGCTTGTCATAAGAATTATATTAATAGCAGGTCACAGGGTTTACAACTGCTGATTGAACATATCGCTAGATGGTAGGTGGCCACAGATACAAGAAATTTATACAGTTACCGCTGCTCGATATAGCTCTTCTATGAGAACAGGGTCACTGCGTGAAAATGATATCTACAACCACTTACTAATATTTTCATCCAGGGGGAATTTATATGAAGTGGAAGTCAATAATCCACACAATGATTACCGGTACATTATTACTCGGAACCGTGAAGGTTGCGCAGTGTGCTGATAATCGACTACAACCAGAAGACCTCACCTATCTCGGAGCATTTCGATTGCCCGATTCACCGGCTACCCCTGATAATGTCGGCTGGGAGTGGAGCAACTGGGCAGGAGGGGCCACCTTTTACCCCGGTGGTAACCCAAGCGGACCCAACGACGGTTACCCAGGATCCATATTCGGGGTCGGCCATGACCAAACCCAATATATTTCGGAAATCACCATACCCGCTCCCCGCAAATCTGCCTCCAAAAATGTCGCCGAGCTTAATACCGCAACCGCCCTACAACCATTTACCAATATCCGTGGTGGACTGTATGGTTATATAGAAATGCCTCGAGTTGGGCTAGAATATCTCCCTGCCCAAGGGGCGCAATCCAGCGGCAAGCTCTACTTCTCCTGGGCAGAACATCTTGATGAAGGAAACACCGGTGCCACTCACGGCTGGTGCGATCTCAACCTCTCTAATCCTCAAGCCAAAGGCCCTTGGCGTATCGGTGGCCTGACCAACTACCTCACTGCCGATTATATTTTTGAGATTCCGAAATCCT
>JAOTSI010000410.1 GCA_029865005.1 Desulfobulbaceae bacterium | reverse complement strand
ACTGCACGAATTTTGTGTTTTCTAGTAGTTGTTCTACCTATGGTAAGCCAGAAAAGGTACCTATTCGGGAGGATCATCCTCAAAAACCAATTTCTCCCTATGGTACGAGTAAGTTAATGGTGGAGCAAATACTTGGTGATTATAGTGAAGCGTATGATTTTAACTATATATCATTACGGTATTTTAACGCCGCTGGTGCTGATCCTGAAAATGAGATCGGTGAGGCTCATAATCCAGAAACCCATTTAGTGCCGTTGGCTATTTTTACTGCCCTTGGTTTTCGTAAGGAAATTTCCGTATTTGGTACTGATTATGAGACGCCGGATGGCTCAGCAGTTCGTGATTATACCCATGTGGTTGATATTTCAAGCGCTCACGTTAGTTCGTTGGAGCATTTGCGAAGTGGCAAGGGAAGTAATTCCATCAATCTTGGCACCGGTCAAGGGTATTCGGTTTTGGAGATTATCAAAGCGGTGGAACGTGCCAGCGGTAAGAAATTACCAGTGGTGTATGGTGAACGCCGACTCGGCGATCCGGCAACCTTGGTTGCCTATCCTGATAAGGCAATAGAGCTACTTAATTGGAAACCAAAATATTCCAGCCTTGAAGCCATTATTTCCACGGCATGGGAGTGGCATACCAAGAATATACAGAATATTGTATAAATCCGTTACCATATTGTAAAAGTCATTTTTGTTCCCTAGATATAGCTAAGTTAAGTGGAGGGTTCCCGTGACCTGTAGGGATATTCCTTGTGGGTGCCCTGCTTATTGAATTCGCAGCCCAATTCAACGTATAGATTTGTAGGCCTCCCCCCCTCTAGTGGACAATGTTGCTGACCTACGCAAAAGTTCCTAATTTTACGAAAAATTGAATCTACCCGGAAACCGTAGGGGAACCCCCTTGTGGGTGCCCGGCTGAACCGAGACATTCCCTTAAAATTCAAAAGGCAACAACATCGCCCTCTAGTGGGTGCTCGGCAGTATAAAAAGCAACCCTCGTAAGGATTAAGTCTATAATTTAGAGATACGAGGTAATAAAAAAGTAGGGTATTTAGGCATAAATAAAACAAAAAAAATGAAAAAACTTCCCATTGGTATTCAAACATTTGCAGACATCCGCACCGATAATTACTGCTATGCTGATAAAACACCCCTGATTGCCCAGTTAATTGATCAAGGCAAATTCTATTTCCTATCCCGTCCCCGACGTTTTGGCAAAAGCCTGCTCATTGATACCATTAGCGAGGCCTTTGCCGGAAAAAAAGATTTATTTACCGGCCTTTATCTCGAAGAAAACTGGGACTGGAATACTACCTATCCTGTAATTAAAATAGATCTGGCCCAGGGAATTATCGAGAGCCGTCAACGACTTGACCAACGGTTACTGCGCATGTTTAGGATGCAGGCTCAGGAATTGGAAGTTGAACTTGAATGTGAGTTGCCTGATGACTGTTTACAGGAGCTCATAGTAAAACTTAATAGGAAATATGGGCAACGGGTGGTGGTACTCGTGGATGAGTATGATAAACCCATACTTGATAATATCACCAACACCGAAAAAGCCACCGAGCTGCGTGACGGACTACGCAATATCTATTCAGTGCTCAAAGCTCAGGGCGCTCATCTGCGTTTTGTTATGCTCACCGGGGTTTCTAAGTTTTCTAAGGTTTCTTTGTTCTCCGGGCTCAATAATCTTGAAGATATTACTCTTGATAGTCGTTTCGGGGCGCTTTGCGGTTATACTCAGGCTGAACTAGAAACAGTATTTTGTGATTATTTGAGTGGCGTTGACCTTGAAGCGGTGAAAAAGTGGTATAATGGTTATAATTTCATAGGGGAACCTGTTTATAATCCCTTTGATATACTACTTTATCTTCGAAACTATGAATTTAAAGCCTATTGGTTCGAGACCGGTACTCCCTCTTTTTTAATAAATCTTTTCAAGGCAAAGAAAAGTTTTATTCCTTCTTTTGAAACATTAGTGATCGGGGAAAATTTACTCTCCAGTTTTGATGTGGATTTTATTGAGCCCCAGACGCTTCTCTACCAAACCGGCTATTTGACGATTAAAGAGAAATATCAAAGGGCCGGGCAAATACGATATCGACTGGGATACCCAAATTTCGAAGTTAAAACGAGCCTGATGGATTCCATCTTGAATCGTTTTGCTCCTGATCTTCAACAGAAAGAACGGACATATGACGAAATTTACCGCGCACTACAAGAAGCAGATTTAGAACGCTTACATAAAACTCTCCATGGTTTTTTCGCCTCTATCCCCCATGACTGGTATCGTAAAAATGATCTAGCCGGTTACGAGGGCTACTACTGCTCGGTTGTCTATTGCTACTTTGCAGGCCTTGGCCTACGTGTCCGCCCGGAAGACAGCACTAACCACGGGCGCATTGATATGACAGTGGATTTTGAAAATAGAATCTATATTATAGAATTTAAAGTTAATGAACTTACAGAGCCTGGTCGTGCCCTGGAACAGATAAAAACAAAAAAATACGCTGAAAAATACCAAGGACGCGATATTTGGCTAATAGGGGTGGAATTTAGCAAAACAGAACGTAATATCAGCCGCTTTGAATGGGAAAAGGTTGATGGTCCTGCTATATTTTAAGATTTATATCTGCCTTCAAGATGTTTTCTGTGGACCATATTGCTGACTTGAGTTTTGCAAGGGTAGCGCTTGGTTTATCCGGGCACCCACAGGGGGGTGCCCCTACAGCCCTCAGAAATCTGGTAACCTTTTCCAGCCACTTTCCAGGTTATGTATTAATTTGCTACAATAAAATCTCATTCATCAATCCATATTTTGAGATAGCCACGGAGCCTAGGGTACCTCAATAGCCGTCAGGGTAACTTGGATAAGTAATGGTATTGCATTGTAAAACAATCTTGTAGCCTATCTCGGAGCCGTAGGGGCATCCCCTTGTGGGTGGCCGGCAAAACCGAAAGCAACCCTCGTAAGGATTAAGTCTATAATTAAAAGATACTAGGTAATAAAAAAGCAGGGAACAGGGCATAAGTATAACAAAAAAAAATGAAAAAACTTCCCATTGGTATTCAAACATTTGCAGACATCCGTACCGATAATTACTGCTATGCTGATAAAACACCCCTGATTGCCCAGTTAATTGATCAAGGCAAATTCTATTTCCTATCCCGTCCCCGACGTTTTGGAAAAAGCCTGCTCATTGATACCATTAGTGAGGCCTTTGCCGGAAACAAAGATTTATTTACCGGCCTTTATCTCGAGGAAAATTGGGATTGGAACACCACCTATCCGGTTGTTAAAATAGATTTTGCTCAAGGCATACTTACCTCGATAAAGCAGCTAGATCAAAGCCTGCTGGATACCTTAAAAAACCAGGCCATTTCCCATGGAATAAGTCTGGAAGATAAAGATATCCACTTGGTTCTGGAACAGCTGATTAGGGAACTCCATCAAAAGACGGGCCAACGGGTGGTGGTACTCGTGGATGAGTATGATAAACCCATTCTTGATAATATCACCAACACCGAAAAAGCCACCGAGCTGCGTGACGGACTATGCAATATCTATTCAGTGCTCAAAGCTCAGGG
>JAOTSI010000107.1 GCA_029865005.1 Desulfobulbaceae bacterium | reverse complement strand
TTATATGTTCGTATTGATAGACGGAGAAAACTTCCCGTTACCTGTTTGCTGAAAGCACTAGGGTATAATACAGAAGAACTTTTAAGAAAATTTTATTATACGGATAATGTCATAGTTGAAGAAGATGGTTATAAAATTGTCTTTAAACCTGAAACCTTTATCGGTCAAAGGGTAATCAACGATATCATTAATCCTGAAGATGGTGAAATATTAGGTAAAACCGGTCGTAAAATTACAAAAAATCTTGTTAAACGCATTCAAAAGGCTGGAATTACACATGTTGCTGTCCAGGATGTCGATTTACTGGGCCGCTATTGTGCCACTGATATCGTAGATTTAAATACCGGTGAGCTTATTTGCGGTTGTAATGAAGCGTTGACCGAATCAATGTTTGATAAGATGCAGGAGAGTTCAATTAGTGAATTTGAACTGCTTTTCATTGATGGTGTTTCAGTATCGGAATCTTTTCGTAAAACTTTAGTAGCCGATAAAACGGCCACCTCAGAAGAAGCTTTGATTGAAATCTATCGTAGGTTGCGGCCCAGCAGCCCGCCAACGGTAGAAATTGCTCAAAACTTTTTTGATAATTTATTTTTTAACGAATCAACTTACGATCTTTCAGAGGTCGGGCGTTATAAGATCAATACAAAATTGAACCTTACAACCCCCATTGAAAACAAAACTCTGACCAAAGAAGATATTGTTAAGGCCGTTAAACACTTGGTGACAATCAAAGATGCGCTGAAAGACGGTGATGATATTGATCATCTTGGTAATCGTCGGGTAAGAACCGTGGGTGAATTGGTTGAAAACCAATATCGCATGGGACTGGTTCGCATGGAGAGGGCTATAAAAGAGAGAATGACCTTGCAAGAGGTTGAAACCTTAATGCCCCATGACTTGATCAATCCTAAGCCGGTGACTGCAGCGATTAAAGAATTTTTCGGAACTAGTCAGTTGTCCCAGTTTATGGATCAGACTAATCCTTTGTCTGAAGTTACTCATAAACGGAGACTGTCTGCTCTCGGACCCGGAGGTTTATCGAGGGAACGGGCAGGTTTTGAGGTACGAGACGTTCATCCTACTCATTATGGAAGGATTTGTCCGGTTGAGACTCCTGAGGGACCTAATATTGGGCTTATTGTTTCTCTTGCAACTTATGCGCGGGTGAATCCATATGGCTTTATCGAAACTCCTTATCGGACTGTTAACGATCGTCAGGTTACTGAAGATATAAAATATCATAGCGCTCTCCAGGAAGAGGATCAAGTTATAGCTCTAGCTAAAGTTGAGTTGGATAGCGATAATAAGATAATAGAAAATTCGATCATTGCTCGGCAAGAAGGGGAGGTTGTTATCGTTCCTTCTGAACAGATAACTAAACTCGATGTGGCTCCCAA
Source organism: Desulfobulbaceae bacterium (assembly GCA_029865005.1). GTDB lineage: Bacteria > Desulfobacterota > Desulfobulbia > Desulfobulbales > Desulfobulbaceae > JAOTSI01. The sequence continues at coordinate 9,730 of JAOTSI010000107.1, read as the reverse complement.
TCAACTTGTTTCGGTGGCCGCATCTCTTATTCCCTTTCTGGAAAATGATGATGCTAACCGTGCTCTGATGGGTTCGAATATGCAACGTCAAGCGGTTCCACTTTTAAAAACTGCCTCTCCTTTAGTGGGTACCGGTATTGAGAAATATGTTGCTCAGGATTCCGGTGCTTGTCTTTTGGCTGGAGGAGATGGTGTTGTTGAGGAGTCGGATGCAAATCGGGTGGTAATTCGCTATGATGAACCTGGTACTGACGGTTTTGCTACTGGTGTTGGATTGTATCGCTTGTCAAAATATAAGAAATCCAATCAAAATACTTGTTTTAACCAAAAGCCGCTAGTAGTTCCTGGAACACGGGTGACTAAGGGAACAGTTCTTGCTGATGGACCTTCTACTGAACTTGGTGAGTTAGCTATAGGGAAAAATATTACCATAGCTTTCATGCCTTGGCGTGGATATAATTTTGAGGATTCTATACTGGTTAACGAACGATTGTTAAAGGAAGATACCTTTACATCCGTTCATATAGAGATCTTCGAAACCATGGCTCGGGATACCAAGCTTGGTAAAGAAGAAATTACTCGGGATATTCCTAACGTTGGTGAGGAAGCACTTCGTAATCTGGATGATTCCGGAATAGTTCGTATCGGAGCTGAAGTTAAACCCAGTGACATGTTGGTGGGTAAGGTTACACCTAAGGGTGAATCCATGTTGTCACCGGAAGAAAAACTGTTACGCGCCATTTTTGGTGAAAAAGCTGGTGATGTGAAGGATTCTTCCCTGCGGGTACCTCCAGGTGTTGAAGGTGTTGTTATTGATGCCAAGGTATTTTCCAGAAAAGGAGTGGATAAAGACGAACGTTCCTTAATGATAGAGGAGTTGGAAATTCAACGTCTCAATCGGGATATGGAAGACGAACTTATCAGCTTGCAAAATGGAGTTCGAAAATCCCTCACCGATATCTTTATTGATAAGACTGTCAAGGACGATATTCTCAATAGTGATGGTCAGGTTATTATTAAACTCGGTAAAAAGATAAATGAAGAAGTAATAGCGCAAATAGAATTCAACGCATTACGAAACCTTGATTTTTCCGAGCGAGCTAAATACGAAGATCAAATTGGAGAAGTCTTTAATCAATTTCATAATCAGGCCAAACTTGTTCGTGAGAGGTTTGAGGGAATTGTTGGACGCATGGAGAAGGGTGATGATTTGCCTCCAGGCGTTGTAAAGATGGTAAAAATTTACGTTGCGACCAAAAGAAAACTTGCAGTTGGCGATAAAATGGCTGGTCGACACGGTAACAAAGGTGTCGTATCTCGTTTACTCCCTGAAGAGGATATGCCTTACTTTGCTGATGGTACCACGGTCGACATCGTACTCAATCCGCTGGGTGTTCCTTCTCGTATGAATGTTGGGCAGGTTCTTGAGTGTCATCTCGGATTTGCTGCTAAAAAATTGGGCGAACAACTACATAATATGGCACGAAAGAATGAATTGGCAGCCATCAAGGATAAATTAGGCAAGATCTATTCCCAAGAGGAGTATGATAAACTTACCACGAGTCTATCCGATGACCAATTAATTGATATGTACCGTAAGCATTTTGAAGGTATTCATGTTGCTACACCAGTATTTGATGGTGCTTCCGAGGCCGATATTAGAAAGTATTTAGTTGAAGCAGGAATCGATGAAGTTGGTCAAAGTGTTCTGTATGATGGTTTAACTGGTGATCGATTCGATAATAATGTCACTGTTGGTGTCATGTACATGCTTAAGCTTCACCACTTGGTTGACAATAAAATACATGCTCGTTCCACTGGTCCTTATTCTCTGGTTACTCAACAGCCACTAGGTGGTAAGGCCCAATTTGGTGGTCAGAGGTTGGGTGAGATGGAGGTTTGGGCAATGGAAGCGTACGGCGCGGCTTATACGTTGAAAGAATTCCTTACCGTTAAATCTGACGATGTTGAAGGTCGGACTGCGATGTATGAAAAAATCGTTAAAGGCAATAACTTCCTTGAAACCGGCTTGCCCGAGTCTTTTCATGTTCTTGTCAAAGAACTTAAAGGGTTGTGTCTGGATGTTGAATTGCTCGAATAGAGTCTTGGATATTAATTCCAGGGCAGAAGGAGCACGGTAAAACATGAAAAACCGCATTACCAATTCTTACCGTACTTTAATGCGGTTATTTACTATATAAGAGGGAGAAAATCGTGGAGGAACTGTTCAGTTTTTTTTCAAAACCGAAAGGACCGATTAACTTCGATAGGGTTAGAATCTCTTTAGCATCACCATTAAAAATTCGTGAGTGGTCTCATGGCGAAGTTCGTAAACCTGAGACTATTAATTACCGTACCTTTAAACCGGAGCGCGATGGTTTATTTTGTGCAAAAATATTCGGACCAGTAAAGGATTACGAATGTAATTGCGGTAAATATAAACGGATGAAGCATCGTGGAGTTGTTTGTGAAAAATGCGGTGTTGAAGTCATCCAGTCAAAGGTACGCCGGGAAAGATTAGGTCACATTGAGCTTGCCGCTCCCGTGGCTCATATTTGGTTTCTTAAAAGTCTTCCCTCAAAAATCGGGGCTATCCTCGACATGACGCTCAAGCAGTTGGAGCGGATACTTTATTTTGAATCCTATGCGGTAGTCCACTCAGAAGTTGAAGCAATTGAGGTGGGTAGTCTGCTAAATGAGGAAAAATATCGTGCTGCTCAGGAAGAATTCCCCGGGAAATTTCGGGTTGGAATAGGAGCGGAAGCCATCAAAGAGATGCTTTCCAATCTTGAGCTCCCCGAGCTCTCTGTTCGTTTGCGAACAGAGATGAAGGAGACAGGTTCGGCGACCAAACGTGCAAAATACGGTAAACGACTGCATGTTGTAGAGGCTTTTAAAGATTCAGGCAATAAGCCGGAATGGATGATTCTTGATGTGATACCTGTCCTGCCTCCTGATTTGAGGCCGTTGGTTCCCTTGGAAGGTGGGCGTTTCGCTACTTCTGATCTAAATGATCTTTACCGTCGAGTTATTAATAGAAATAACCGTTTGCGTCGACTTATCGAGCTGGATGCTCCGGATATTATTATCCGTAATGAGAAGAGAATGTTACAGGAAGCTGTGGATGTTCTTTTTGATAATGGTCGCCGGGGACGTACTATTACCGGTCCTAATAAAAGGCCTCTTAAATCCCTTTCTGACATGTTGAAAGGTAAACAAGGTCGTTTTCGTCAAAATTTACTTGGTAAACGAGTCGATTACTCTGGACGATCAGTAATTGTGGTTGGTCCACATCTGCGTTTGCATCAATGTGGTCTGCCTAAAAAAATGGCCTTGGAACTCTTTAAGCCTTTTATTTATAATCGTTTGGAGGCAAAAGGATATGTCACTACGATTAAAAGCGCCCGAAAAATGGTGGAAAAAGGGGTTAAAGAAGTATGGGATGTTCTAGATGAAATCGTCACGGAATACCCGGTAATTCTTAATCGTGCTCCTACTTTGCATCGCTTGGGTATGCAGGCATTTGAAGTAACACTCATTGAAGGGAAGGCTATTCAGCTTCATCCTCTAGTTTGTGTGGCATTTAATGCTGACTTTGATGGCGATCAGATGGCGGTTCATGTTCCGCTTTCCGTTGAAGCTCAGGTTGAGGCAAGGGTGTTGATGATGTCTACCAACAACATTCTGTCTCCTGCTAATGGTACTCCGGTTATTATACCCACTCAAGATATCGTGCTCGGTTTGTATTATATGACCAGAGAACGAGTTGGGGCCAAGGGAGAGGGGTTGTTGTTCAGTTCTCCAGATGAGGCCAGAATTGCTTATGATCACGGTGCAGCAGATTTACAAGCTCGGGTGAAAGTTCGTATAGAAGGCAAAATAGTCGATACAACCATTGGTCGATTACTTGTCGGAGGGTTGTTGCCTAAAAAACTGCCTTTTAGTATTGCCAATAAGGAGCTCAGTAAAAAAGAACTCTCCTTTATTATAGATTATACCTATCGCCATGCCGGAACTAAAGAAACAGTTATTCTTGCAGATCGGCTTAAAGATATGGGCTATGAGTATGCAACCAGAGCTGGTATTTCCATCTGTATTAATGATATGAAGATTCCGATCAGCAAAGAGGAATCGGTAGAGAATGCTGAGAAGGAAACCTTGGAAGTTGAACAGCAATACTCTGATGGTCTTATTACCGACGGTGAGAAGTATAACAAAATCGTTGATATTTGGTCTAAAGTAACTGATAAGGTTGCTAAAGAGATGATGGATGAAATGGCGGTGGATTATATCCGTGACAGTTCCAATAACCTCATCGAATCAAAGAGTTTTAACTCTGTATTTATCATGGCTGATTCCGGGGCTCGAGGTTCTAAAGATCAGATTCGCCAGCTTGCTGGTATGCGTGGTTTGATGGCTAAACCAACCGGTGAAATTATTGAAACTCCCATTAAGGCAAACTTTCGTGAAGGTCTTAATGTGTTGGAATACTTTATCTCAACCCATGGTGCTCGAAAGGGACTTGCTGATACTGCATTAAAAACAGCGAACTCTGGTTATCTAACCAGGAGACTGGTAGATGTTGCCCAGGATTCCACTATTGTCGAGAAAGATTGTATGACAATGCGTGGGTCTGTTGCGGAGCCGCTGGTGGAAGGTGGTGAGGTGATCGTACGTATCGGGGACAGAATTTTAGGTAGGGTCGCCCAAGATGATGTTGTAGATCCTTATTCTGGGGAAGTTCTGGTTGAAATGGACCAGGAAATCACAGAAGAAAGGGTCGAGGCTATTGAAGCCGCTGGTATTGACAGCGTAGCAATTCGTTCCGTTCTAACCTGTGAATCCAAACAAGGGGTTTGTGCTGCTTGTTATGGTCGTGATCTTGGACGCGGACATATGGTGAATATCGGAGAAGCGGTTGGTATTATTGCAGCTCAGTCCATTGGTGAGCCTGGTACTCAGTTGACCATGCGTACCTTTCATATTGGTGGTACGGCAAGTAGATCAGTTGAGCAAGCAGAAATCCGTAGTCAACGTGGTGGTGTTGTAAAGTATAGAGAATTACATTCAGTCTCCAATAGCGCTGGTTACTGGATTGTTATGAATCGTAATGCTGAGATTACCATCTTGGCTGAGGATGGAAGAGAAAGAGAGCGTTTTCCAATTAACTATGGTGCGCAATTACTCGTCCCTGATGGCACAATGGTTGAGCCGGGTACTATAATAGCTGATTGGGACGCCTTTTCAATCCCTATTGTTTCGGAGATTGGCGGGCGGGTAAAATATGGTGATGTTATCGAAGGCGATACCATGCAGGAGCGGGTTGATCAGGTAACAGGTAAGGCCTCTAAGGTTATCACCCTGCCTTCATCTACTAAACAGCTTAACTCGCGTATTACCATTAAAGATGAACGGGGTCGTACGGCGAAATTGCCTGGCGGAGAGCTGTTGGCCCGGTATGCATTACCTGTGGGCTCTGTTATTACGGTTGATGAAGGTGTGGAAATTACCCCTGGTACAGTAGTTGCTAAGATACCTAGGGAAACTACCAAGACCAAAGATATTACAGGTGGTCTTCCTCGAGTCGCCGAATTATTTGAAGTCCGTAAACCCAAAGAACAGGCAGTTATCGTCGAAATTGACGGTGTTGTTAGTTATGGGAAGGATCTGAAAGGTAAACGGAAGATAATCATTACCCCTGAGACCGGTGAATCTCGTGAGTACCTGGTGCCGAAAGCTAAACATGTGTCAGTGCACGAGGGTGATCATGTTAAGGCTGGTGAGGCATTAATGGATGGCTCCATTTTGCCTAATGATATTCTTAGGGTTTTGGGAGCCGAGGAATTGGCCCGTTTCCTTGTTAATGAGATTCAAGAAGTATATCGTCTCCAGGGTGTTAAAATTAATGATAAACATATCGAGGTAATTGTACGCCAGATGCTTAAACGGGTACGAATTACTGATCCCGGTGACTCTTCTTTCATGCTTGACCAACAGGTTGAATGGTGGAAATTTAGCGAGGAAAATGAGAAACTGTTGGAAGAGGGACTTCAACCTGCTTCAGCAGAACCTTTGCTTCTCGGAGTTACAAAAGCATCGCTCTCTACCGATTCTTTTATATCGGCAGCATCTTTCCAGGAGACCACCAAGGTGTTGACTAATGCGGCAATGACCGGAAAAGTTGATTATCTCACAGGTCTAAAAGAAAATGTAATCATGGGAAGACTTATATCTGCTGGTACGGGTCTTTCACGGTATCAGATTAAATAATACGATACTACTTATTTTTATATTGACAGTTTTTGAGACATGCGCTAATTTACTAGTTTACGCTGTTTTTAAAAATATGGCTCTAAGGTTTTAATATAGGAGTTTCTCTTCATGCCGACAATTAATCAACTTGTCAGGAAAAAAAGAAAGGTTATGACGAAGCGGACCAATACGCCCGCTCTTCAAAGCTGTCCACAGAGAAGGGGCGTGTGTGTACGTGTTTATACTACTACCCCTAAGAAACCTAACTCTGCGCTTCGTAAGGTTGCAAGGGTACGGTTGACAAATGGGATAGAGGTGACGTCATATATTCCAGGTATTGGTCATAATCTCCAGGAGCATTCTGTTGTGCTCATTCGTGGCGGTCGTGTAAAAGATCTTCCAGGTGTTCGTTATCACGTAGTGCGTGGTACTCTTGATACTTTGGGTGTTTCAGATAGGAAACAGGGAAGATCGAAATATGGAGCTAAGCGGCCTAAATAAATTTTAGTCTGTTGTGCAGACGGAGATAGTGAAATGCCAAGACGTAAATTAATTGATAAGAGACCGATTCCAGCTGATTCTAAGTATAACAGCGTATTGGTTTCTAAGTTTATAAATGGATTGATGTTGGACGGGAAAAGATCCGTAGCTCAAAGAATCATTTATGATGCCTTTGATGTTATTGCCAATAAGGTAAAGGAAGAAGAGGCTGTTGCAGTCTTTGACGCCGCTATGGAAAACGTACGTCCGAGGGTTGAAGTTAAATCCAGGAGGGTTGGTGGGGCTACCTATCAAGTACCTATAGAGGTACGGGCTGAGCGAAGAAACGCACTAGCTATTCGTTGGATCATTGGCTTTGCTAAGAAAAGAAGTGGTCAAACTATGTCTGGAAAGTTGGCTGCTGAACTACTAGATGCCTATAGTAATCGTGGTGCATCAGTAAAGAAAAAAGACGATACCCATAAGATGGCCGAGGCAAACAAAGCTTTCGCTCATTACAGATGGTAAGAGGTTCCTTGTTTTCTAGTGCCCACTGTTTTTTTGCGATTAAGTAAAAAGGTTCTTGACAAGGTGCTCGAACTAAGTTAGAAAGAGCACCATTTTTACCTATATCGTAAAAATATACATACAGTTGAATACTATGAAAACGGCTGAAGACGAAACTCTTTCTCAAGTTAGAAACATCGGCATAATGGCTCACATTGATGCCGGTAAGACGACGACTACAGAGCGAATACTCTATTACACCGGTCGATCTCATAAGATTGGCGAAGTTCATGACGGCACGGCGGTTATGGACTGGATGGAGCAAGAGCAAGAAAGGGGTATAACAATTACTTCAGCCGCTACCACTTGCGAGTGGAAGGGGCATAGGATAAATATAATCGATACTCCTGGGCATGTTGACTTCACGGTTGAAGTTGAACGTTCCCTTAGGGTACTTGATGGTGCGATCTGCGTATTTTGTGCAGTTGGTGGGGTTGAACCCCAATCGGAAACCGTTTGGAGACAAGCGGACCGATATAAGGTCCCGAGAATCGCGTTTATTAATAAGATGGACCGAGTTGGTGCCGACTTTAATAAATGCGTTACGGAGATCGAAAAGAAACTGCTGGCCAATCCGGTTCCAGTAACCATTCCGGTCGGCAGTGAAGATAGTTTTACGGGCATTATAGATCTTATCGAAAATAAGATGCTCTCGTTTGACGAAGCATCCTTGGGGAATGACATTGTTGTAGAAGATATTCCTCAGGACATCAAAGACCTTGCATCGGCCGCCCGAATGATACTCCTCGAGAAGTTGGCCGACTTCGATGAGGGGATCATGGACAAATATTTAAATGATAGTGACATAGCTTCGGAGCAAATCACCGAAGCCTTGCGAAAAGCTGTATTGAATCAAGATGTTGTTCCGGTATTGTGTGGGTCCTCTTTTAAAAATAAAGGGGTGCAGCCACTATTAGATAGCGTGATCAAATTCCTCCCTTCTCCTATCGACAAAGATCCTGTTGTTGGTCTTACCGATAAAGAGGAAGAGGTTAGTAGGGATCCTTCAGTAAAAGAGAATTTTTGTGGACTTATTTTTAAGTTGCAAACTGATCCTTTTGTGGGAAGCCTATCATTCATCAGGGTTTATTCCGGAGTGCTGAACGTCGGCGACAAGGTTTATAATCCGATTAAGCGTAAGCAGGAAAAGGTCGGTAAGCTTATCAAGCTTCACGCCAATAAACGTGAAGAAGTTAGTCGAATTCAAGCTGGAGAGATTTGTGCCATTGTGGGGCTTAAGTTCTCATCTACTGGTGATTCTCTTTGTAAAAGCGGAGATTCGATTATTCTTGAGAGGATGACTTTTCCTGAACCCGTTATCGGAATTGCCATAGAGCCTAAAAGCAAAGCTGATGAGGTCAAGCTCACTGAGAGTCTTGATAAGTTGGTATCGGAAGATCCAAGCTTCAAGGTTTCAATTGATGGTGATACTGGTCAGCTTATTATTTCTGGGATGGGTGAACTTCATCTGGAGATAATTATTGATCGGCTTATGCGGGAATTTAAGGTTTCTGCTAATGTTGGTAAACCTCAGGTAGCTTTTAGAGAAGCAATCTCCAAAGCTGTTGAAGTTGACGAGAAATTTGAGCAAGCTGGAACGGGTAAGGAGCAATACGGTCACGTAAAATTACGCTTGAGCCCTGGGAATAAGGGTAGTGGAATAGTGTTCATTAACAATATAGATGAACAAACGATACCTGCTCAATTTACTAAAGCTGTTGAGAAAGGTATCCGTGATAGTCTTGATTCCGGGCCGCAGATCGGCTACCCGATGGTGGACACTATAATTGAGTTGATCGGCGGGTCCTATGACGAGGATCGATCTACGGAGATGGCTTTTGGCGTTGCTGCTTCTGTGGCTTGTCGGAAGGCGCTTATGGACGCAGACCCGATTATACTAGAACCGATTATGAGAGTAGAGGTCATGACGCCTGAGGATCACGTGGGCGATGTTTTAAATGATCTCAATAAGAAGCGGGCACAGATCGTAGGCGTTGACGCAGAAAGAACGGTTCAAATCGTAAAAGCTGACGCACCGCTCAGAGAGCTTTTCGGTTATTCAACCGATCTACGCTCCGCTACTCAGGGACGCGCTTCTTTTACAATGCAATTTAATGAGTTTTCAGAGATTCCGGCGCGAGAAGCCGAAATTGTGATCAAGAAAATACGTGGCATATAACTGCTTAACAGAATGAGGATAACGAGGTAGGCGATGGCTAAGGAAAAATTTGAGCGTACTAAACCACATGTCAATGTGGGTACCATCGGACATATAGATCACGGTAAAACCACTCTTACAGCGGCAATTACCAGAGTTCTTTCCACTAAAGGACAGGCTAACTTTTCAGCCTTTGATGAGATTGATAAGGCTCCTGAAGAGAAAGAGCGTGGAATTACTATTGCCACCGCACACGTGGAGTATGAGACTGCA
>JAOTSI010000106.1 GCA_029865005.1 Desulfobulbaceae bacterium | reverse complement strand
CAGCTTTAAGACGGCGGGCTTTGGCACGCATTTCCAAAACTGAAATAGCCGGGGTATCATCAATGAAAATGGGTGCGTCACTTAGCATGCCTGTGGCCCTGGTTAATTTTGGCCAGTCACTGTCGTGGAGATGTCCGGTACGCAGTCTTTGTGAGTCGATCCGGCCTAAAGAGCAAAGCATCCTGAGTGCCAATTGTTCCATGGACATCTCAAGGCTAAAAACACCCACCGGTGTTTTATGTATAAGAGCTGAGTTTTGGACCATATTCATAACTAAGGCGGTTTTGCCCATACTGGGACGACCGGCTAAAATAATGAGATCAGAGGGCTGCAAGCCAGCGGTCATCTTATCAAATTCCTCATAGCCGGAGGGAGCGCCGGTGATATGTTCTTGTCTTTCAAATAATTTTTCAATACGCTCAAAGGCTCTGGGAACGATGGAAGACATCGGTTGGAAGCCCTGTGATTTTTTAGATTGAGCGATCTCGAAAATAGTCTGTTCCGCTTCGTCAACTAGTCCATCAATATCATCTTGTTCCTCGTAACAGCGTGCAGCAACGTCGGAAGTTGTCTTGATAAGACGACGTAATACTGATTTTTGTCGGATGATATGAGCATGGTGAACAAGAGTGCCTGAAAAAGGGATAACATCGGTGAGGGATGCCAAGTAAGCTGCCCCACCAGATTCGTCCAGCTTGTTTTGGTCCTTGAGAATATTGGAGACAGTTATTAGATCATGGGGTTCTCTTTTTTCGAAAAGCTCAACCATGGCACGATAGATGTTTTTATGGGCGTCGCGATAAAAGTCATCGGGTTGTAGTATTTCAATGACTTTGAGCAGGGATTTGTCCTGCAGGAGTATGGTGCCGAGTACGGCTTGTTCCGCTTCCACATTTTGTGGAGGAATCATTTTGGTATTTTTATCGAATGTAAAAGAGGGTTGGCCTTGCATAACTGATTCCGACGGTGGTAATGGGTGGTGGAATCGGCTTGTTGTGAGAGCCGAAGAAAAGATGTTGTGGTGTTGAATTTGGAATAAGGAATTCGGAAGAAATAAATTGAGCAAAAATAAAAGATGGTGCTTAAATGAGCTAAATTTTTTCTTCTGTGGTCCTAAAACCGTTATAACGGAGCTCATTATATGAAACTCCGTTATAACATCTTATCGGCAGGAAAATTAAGTCGATGACATAATTTCCAGAGAAAAGATTTAAGGATTAATCGCCAGCAACCTCTTCAATAACCTGAAGGGCAATTGAAGTAGTCATCTGGTAGCCGACTTTAATTGAAACCTTGTACTCGCCCAGAGTTTTTATGGGCTCACTTATGGAGATGCTTCGTTTATCAACAGTTACTCCGGCTTGCTCAAGAGCATCAGCGATGTCGCCATTGGTAACAGAACCGAACAAACGGTTCTCTTCCCCTGCTTTTTTAGCGATTTTCAGGGTAAGTTTTTCAATTTGGCTATTAAGAGCTTCTGCTTTCTCTTTATTAGTCGCCAATCTGGAATTGATAGCGTCTTGTTCTTGTTTGAGTCGGGCTAATGATGCTTTGGTGATCAATACAGCCTTTTTCTGGGGGATGAGAAAGTTTCTCGCATAGCCTGCTTTGACTTTAACGATATCGCCTTCCCGGCCGAGAGTATCAATGGTTTCTTTAAGTATTATTTCCATTTTATTGTCCTTTTGTTGCAAAGATCCGATTATTTAACGGATTGCGTGTCGTTTTGCCGTAGTTGTCTGAAATCACGCCATATGTCAGCAAGGCCGAACATCGCCAACACAAAAAAGGCTGTGGTTTGGATACAGGTGAAGAGCACTATGATAATTCTAATGGCTTTAGGAGTGTTCCACTTGTTAAAATAGTGTAGAAGCACGGCCAAACCTTGGAAAAAATAAATTACCCAGCTGATAAAAATCATACATAAACCGAGATCTTTAAGAAATCCGATACCGATTAATAATAATATCCCGGAGGTAATAAGAACCCAAACGAATTTATCTGGTACGACCCACTGTCGATATTCAGGCCATGGCGTACGTTCAGGTTTTATTTTTCTCAGGATACCGTTACCGGTTACCTGATTTATCCAGGCCGTCATCACTACGGAAGATAAAAGCACTCCCGGTAGGATGCGGGGAATAAGTTCCTTGAGAAGAACAAATTCTTTTTGACGATTTAGTAGTACATCAGCTGGTATGTCATTGTTCTTATAGATCTCATAGAGCTCAGACAACCAGTTGTCTAATATTTGTTTAAGTTCCGTATAGGGGTTGACATCAAACCCGGCAGCATAACCGAGCCAAAATATCAACCAAGACGTCCCTAATACCAAGGCTCCTTTTATTACGCCAATCCAGGGAGCCTCGTTCTTTTGAGCACTCACGTGTAAGCTGTAGCCCAACGGAATAAAAGTAAGGGAAAAGATAACGTCCGGTAAAGCCTTTAGGGATAGCAACCCGGCAACACCGACTAATAATATCCCGTTACGAATTATTTGTTTTCCCTCTGGTTCCGGTATGGTTCTTAGTATATAGAATACAGGAACTGCCAGAAAACCTGTGATTAAACTAAAAGGCGAGGGAAAAACAACCGGGAGGATAAAACAACTACTCAAAAGAATGGTTATTTTAAGCATTGTGGCTTTATCTTGTATAGAATTGTCCCCCGGTCCTTTCATAACCTATGCTGTTTTAACCGTGTGAAGGTCCTGAATAAGGTATCAAGGCCAAATGGCGCGCTCTTTTAACTGCTTCGGTCAGTTGACGTTGATGCTTAGCGCAAGTCCCGTAGATTCTTCTTGGGATGATTTTGCCACGTTCGGTGATGAACATCTTGAGTGTTTTAGCATCTCTATAGTCCATTACTATATCTTGGTCAGTACAGAAACGACAGACTTTACGTCTGGAAAAAATTCTTTTACGGGGAGGCATGGTTATTCTCCAATATTTAAAAAGTATTGATGATCGATTAAGGACAATTATTCTTCGTCGTTTGCAACTTCTTCAGTTGCGACTTCGTCGCTATTGTCGGTGTTCTCATTATTGTCTTCGGCTTCAGCTTCAGCTTCTTCAGCTGTTGGTGCGTTTGCAAGCTCGATGATTCTTTCTTTTTCAGACTCAATGGTTTCCTGATCAATATCTTTTGCTGTTTTGATGGTCAGGTAACGAAGAATGCGGTCATCAATACGGAAAATTCGTTCCATTTCGTCAACGTTTGTGCTTTGGGTAGCATAGTCAACATGGACGTAGTATCCTTGTACTTCTTTTTTAATCTCGTATGCTAGTTTTTTCATGCCCCAGCGGTCAAGATTGATGATTGCTCCGTTATCATTGTTAATGATATCGTTGGTGCGCTCAATAACTTCGGTGAATTGTTCTTCACCAATGTTTGGGCGAATGATGTAAGTTGTTTCGTAGCGACGCATAAGTCCTCCTCTTGGTCAATGCGGCCCTCGCTTTCGATGTTAATTATCGGAGAGCGAGAAGGTTAATATTGATAAACCGTATATTTTAACATTGGTGTTGATGCGATGTCAATAAATAATCGGTAAATAGTGAATAATAGGAAAAGGTTTGTACTCTTCTATGGTTATTTCTTTTTTATTCCAGGGTGGTAAGTTGTTGCTAGGGGATGCGTTGGCGGGATTCTTCTGCTTTTATTTCTTTCCATTGACGGCGTAGTTCTTCATCGGTCTTTTTTGTATTTGTTTCTTCGTAAACGTGGGGGTGGCGTCGAATCATTTTAGCACAGATCTCGGACATGACGTCGGCAGTGGTGAAGTGGTCTTGTTCTTCATATATATTTATAAGCATGGTTAGTATGAAAAACACATCTCCCAGCTCTTCTCGTATATGTTCGGTATCGCCGTTTTCAATTGCCTCGACAAGTTCATTGGTTTCTTCAAGAAGATACTTGTTTAAAGATAGTGGAGTTTGTTTTTGGTCCCAGGGGCATCCTGATTTACTTCGAAGGGTTGCAACTATTTTTTGAAGATTTTGGTATTTACATACAAGCGGCGTGTTCATTTTAGTCATAGGAATTAGTATGATATTAATTTTTACAATAACTTATTTTTAAATGTCTAACATATACCACTGTGCATTAAGAATTAAAATGATTTTGTGTATGGGGGAGTTAGTTGAAACCGTAGCTGTGTATGTTGAAAAATAGTTTTGAATTTAATGATGGTTAGTATTTCGTAATTGCTTAGGTGTGTGCTAGTTAGACGGAGGGGAAATTATTTTTGGTGAATTTGGCATGGTGACTCACTGGGGTGATACAACTTAACGTTAGTTAAATAAATATGACCTTGTGGGATTATAAGTGCAGCGCTGTAAGAATACTTTCGATTTTGTCGCTGTCGCTAATGGTTGTGTCTGTTATAATATGTTTAATTGCTGATAACTTCTGTTCTAGGGATGAAGCGTGCAGCTCTAGGCCTTGGATGGTTTCGGCAGCTGAAGTTTCGGTAACTTCCATTGCTTCTCGTAGGTCACCGGCATTTTTAATAAAGATCGTATTTCGCTGATTTTATCCAGCCGTAAAAAGAGTTCTTCAAAATTAATTGGTTTTTCGAGATAGTCGGTGGCTCCTTTTTTCATTGCGCTCACTGCTGTATTTATCGACGAATGTGCCGTGATGAGAATTACCTCGGTTTCGCTATCTTGTTCTTTCGCTATGTCAATTAGCTCTATTCCACCTATGTCCCCAGGCATAACCATATCTGTTATAATTACGTCAAATCGTTTTTGTTGAATTTGGCTTGCCGCTTCTGAGCCGTTTGTGGCTGTTGTGATTTCGTAATGGGCATTTAACAGCCTTTGGGTCAGTAAGTGGAGTACCACGGGATCATCGTCTACGACAAGTATGGTGAGTCCTTCCATTATTTCCACGTCCTTTGCTAGTTATTGAATAATTTTTTGGTAGAGCTGTTCTAGCATATTAAAGTTAGGGCTCTGATTAGTTTAATTGATAAAATGTTGATCTAAGGTGTCTTTTTGGTTTAAATCTTGGACATATTCCGGTTAATGATTCAGTTGAACCAATTAATAGGTATCCATCTGGCTCCAGTGCTTGGGCTAGTCGATTAAACAATTGTTTTTTGTCTTCCATGTTAAAATATATAGCAACATTGCGACAAAGAATAATGTCAAATTTTCCCAAGGTGTTAAAAGGTTGCATGAGGTTAAATTTTTTAAAAGAGGCCATGGCCCGGATTTCATCTTTAATTTTCCAAAATCCACCAGAGATAGTGAAGTACTTGTTTAGTTTATCTTTGGCCATTCCTCGTTCTATTTCAAATTTATTATATTTTCCGGAACTAGCTCTGGAAACGGCAGCGTCGGAAATATCTGTACCCACAAGTGTTATATTGTATTGATTAATGTTAGGTAAAAGCTCTTTTAATACAATGGCAACGGAATATACTTCCTGTCCGGTAGAGCAGGCTGCGCTCCAGATCCGTAAAGGTATTTTACCGGCTCTGGCCTTTCGTTTTTGACGTGCATCTATAGCTTCTGGAAATATTTTTTGTTGTAAGAGCTGAAATGGACCGTTATCACGGAAGAATAAGGTTTCGTTTACAGAAATGGCATCGATTATTTTTTTATCTACCTTTTTCGTACGGTCGGCGAGGGCTTTTTTGTATAGATCATTATAATTAGACAAGCCTAGTTCCTTGATAACAGGGGTAAGGCGGGTTTCAATGAGGTATTTTTTGGATGGTGTAAGGGCAATTCCTGAGATATTATAGATATGTTTTATTATAATTGCCTGTTCTGTTGGGCTAATGGTAATCATACAGTTTGACCGATTCTGTCCGTGTTTTGTATTTAGGATTTGATCTATTAATTTATAGGTCTAAGATAAATATGTTTACCTGTAAGAGGTTATAAAGTCTGTGATCAAAAAATGATGAGGTAGTTTTTTGGCAGCTACCTTGTTCCCTATTACCGGGCTCTGAGCCAATGGTCATAACTTAATGGGATCATCTGGTATGGGAGAGTCTGGTAATTATGTAACTGATTTTATGATTTCAGCTGCAATGTCGTTCAAGGAGACAATAGAATCAGTTAATCCTCTTTCGATTGGTGCTTTAGGCATTCCGAAGACGATACAGCTTTTTTCATCCTGGGCCACGATAAAGGCTCCTTTTTGTTTTAAATGTTCAAGCCCGCTGGTTCCGTCTGATCCCATTCCGGTCATTATTACAGCTGTTGCTCTGCCTACATAATAGTCTGCAACAGAGTGAAAGAGGTAATCTGCGGATGGTTTGCAACTGTTTACAGGAGGATCGTTAGTGATCTTTATTAATCGGTTTTTGCCGTCGGCTGAGGCCATAAGCTTCATTTGTTTCCCTCCTGGAGCAATATATACAGTATTGTTAAGAATGGGTTCGCCGTGCTTTGCCTCTTTAACGTCTAGTGCGCATTTCTGGTTTAGACTGTTTGCAAGTGATTGAGTGAAAATCGGTGGCATGTGTTGTACTATTACAATAGGAACTCCTAGGTTTCCTGGTAGCTTAGGGAGCATTTTGGCGAGAGCGTTTGGGCCGCCGGTGGATATGCCGATGGTAACGATTTCTGATTTGGAGCGAGCAATCTTGTTTTTGGGATAGGATGGCTTGCCTGGTTGGGTAGTTTGTAGTTTGCTGGTTGGAATACTGCGAAGTTTGCTTGCAGTGCTCTTTTTTAGAAGGTTGATGTGGCTTGTCCGAAAAGCTTTTATCAGGGGAATTAGAAGAGTTCTGAGTTGTTTTTTGCTGTCTTCTGCGTTGGTGGCATTGGGCTTGAGTATGAAGTCAAACGCTCCTAATTCAAGGGCTTTCATTGTCATGTCTCCTCCCTCGGTGGTAAGGGTGGATATCATTATGGCGTGAGTATTGGGGGAGGTCGTTGGTAGTTGTTCAAGAACTTCTATGCCGTTCATTTCAGGCATTTCAATGTCCAAAGTTAAGAGGTCTGGTTTTAGAGTTTTGATCTTGCTCATGGCGATTTTTCCGTTATGGGCTACGCCAACAACTTCAATACCAGGTAGTTCCGAGAGGATATCACTAACAGCTTTACGATAGACGATAGTGTCATCAACAACGAGTATTTTTAGTTTTTTAATATACATATATTTATGGTGGTGTGGTCATTATTATAGATTTTAGTTAGTCTTGCGTGGAATTCTGTGGTTGGTTATCCGATGCTTACTACGGATTCGTTTTCGATTTTTAACACTTCGTCTATGTTGAGAATGCCGATAAGTTTTCTTTCAGTCTTGTAGACTCCGGTAAAAAACGATCCTTGGATTCCGCTCATGTTTGCCGGTGCCGGTTCAATTTTCTCTGGGTTGGCAACTACTACGTCACTTATTTCACGTATTAATAGGCCGATATATTCCCCTGGTGTATGAACAATAATATTGCGTGGGTCATCTCCTATATGGGTTTTTCCCAGGCCAAGTTTTTTTCCCAGGTTTACGATGGTGACGATTTGGCCGCGAAGATTAAGGATCCCTGTGACATAATCCGGTGCTTGGGGAACTTTTGTTAGTTCCATAAGCTTGTTAATTTCCTGAACATTGATGATGTTCATGCCGCATAGGGCGCTTCCCACATAAAAGGTGGCAAGTTCAATATGGTCTTTGTTTTTCGTTTTATCAGCATTCATGAGTAGCTCTTTTGTCAGATTGTGGTTTTGCGCAATGGAGCTTGGGTATAGGGTTTTGTTTATGTATGATGAACTTTTTGGGCGATATTGTTGACGCTCGCCATTAGTCGTTCTTTATCTAATTTGATATGGTATTCGTCTACGCCCACGGCTTTTCCTTTGGCTATGTCTTCATCTGAAGCAAGGGTGGTAAGGGCGATGACCGGTTTATCTGCAAATCTAGAGTCTGCGCGTATCTTTTGGGTCAACTCAAAACCATTCATATTGGGCATTTCGATATCGGTTACGATGAGGGATATATCGTTGAAATTTTCTTCAAGTACCTGAAGAGCATCCAGGCCATCGATACTTTCCAATACATTGTAGCCTGCTTCTTCCATGTATCCTTTGACCTGATTACGGAAAAAATTTGAATCTTCTACAATAAGTATTGTTACTTCATCATGGTGTGCGGCGATTTCCATCATCGCGTGGTCGGAGAACCAGTCGGGGTGTAGGGTTTGTACTAGCTCAAAAATGTCTACCAGCATTGTTATCTGGTTATTGATAATGGATGAACCCATTATTCCGGGTTGTTTTAGGGTGGAATCATCGATATCCATATTTATTTCCACAGTGTCTAATGGTCCGATAGATAGTAGGCCGATATACTTACCGGCTAAGTGAAAGACGATAACCAGTAAATCATCTACGTCTGCAAGGGGCTGGACTGCTGCCGCTTCGTCAATGGATATAAGGGGAAGGCTTCCATCCTGATATTTTATTACTCTTCTTCCACCAATATGGCCGATGTCGGTCTGGGTTGTTTTTTCAACTCGCTCCACTTGGCTCAAGGGTACGCTAAATTGCTCTTCTTCTGAGCTTCTGAAGATCAGTAATGATTGTTTGTCTTTGTTGGCGTTAACGGCTTCCTTGGCAGCTTTCGCAAGTTCTGTTGCTCGGTCGGAGCCCTCTAGAGAGGCGAGGTCGCCCATTCTTGCCAGGCTGCTGATGTCCAAGATAAGGGCAACTTTGCCATCACCCATAATTGTGGCACCCGCATAACCTTTACATTGTTGAAGGTGTCTACCTAGAGGCTTGATGACGATTTCTTCTGAGTCCAGAAGCATGTCAACGATGAGCCCATATTTTACTGATCCTGCCGATACAACAACGATATTGAGTGAGCTGGAGGCGCGCCATCTTCTTTCTGTGTCCGAGCGGTTCTCTATGTTAAAATCAGTATTTGTTTCTTTTTCGACTCGTTTATAGCTTTCGTTTTTTGTCTCACCGTTTTGTTCGGTGAAAGATGATGATCGAGAGCGTCTATCTGCTATGCCTTCCCGTTTATCTGGTTTTATTTCTCCAGATTCCGGGTCAGTGTAAGTTTTTTCAATTCCCAGTACATCGGCTAAGCGTAATAAGGGAAGGAGGTCGCCACGTAATCTTACTACTTCGGCATCGCCGACTCGTTCCACCCTTTCTTTTACTTTGGATGCCGGAATTAATAGTAGCTCCTCAAGGTTGACTTGGGGTATGGCGTAGCGCTCGCCCCCAGTCATAATGATTTGGCTGGGGATGATGGCGAGAGTGAGCGGTAGTTTGATTCTTATATTTGAACCCTTGCCTACTTCCGATTCTATTTCAATGGACCCTCCCAATTTGTCGAGATTGGTTTTAACCACATCCATACCTACTCCACGTCCGGAAACATCGGTTACGACTTCTGCTGTGGAAAATCCGGGTAAAAGGATAAGGTTAATTTTTTCCTTAATCGACATCATTTTAGCTTGTTCAGGGGTGATGAGTCCTTTGTTGATGGCAGCTGCGGCGATTTTATGACCATCTATGCCTTTGCCATCATCATTTATTTCTATAACTACCTGTCCTGCTTCATGATAAGCCTTGAGGATAATGAATCCTCTGGGAGATTTGCCGATTTTAATGCGATCATTAGGTTTTTCAATACCGTGGTCCACCGAGTTGCGTACAAGATGGGTGAGCGGGTCATTGATGGCTTCAATGATTGTTTTGTCAAGTTCCACCTCTTTGCCGACGATGGTTAGATCAATTTGTCGTCCAAGTTTTTTAGAAAGATCTCGAACAATTCTGGTAAATTTATTGAATACGTTACCGATTGGCTGCATTCGGGTGAGCATGATTGCTTCTTGCAATTCAGAAGTAACAAGGTCAATGCGTTGTCCCGAAGCGTCCATGTTACGAAAATCCTTGGCCCCGATTGTTTGGAGGAGTTGGTTTCTTGCTAAAACCAGTTCACCTGCCATGTTCATGAGTTGATCTAATAGGCTCACGTTTACCCTGATGGTGGTTTCCGCAGTACTGATTGGCTTAGAGGGCTGTTCTTGTGAGTTAGTGGCTGGTGAGCTGGCGGTAATTGGTTCAGGGGTGGGGGGGGGGTACGGTTCCGGTTCTGCGATCTCTTTTGTTATTTCCTCAGGTTCGGGTATTTCAGGTAAATCTTCGGTTGGTTCTGGCGTCGCTTCTGGTTGAGTGGCTTGAGGCTCTGGAGGTTTGCCTTCGAAAATAGCGTTAAGCTCAACGATATGGTGGGAGATGTCCTTGTCGTTACTGTTTTGTATATCTTCGATTAATTTTTGTAGTTCATCGGAAGCAGTTAGGAGAACGTTTATTATCTCCGGGGTTGGAATGAGCTTATTGCTCCTGATGAGGCCTAAGACGTTTTCAGCTGCATGGGCGAGTTCTTGAATAATAGTTAGGCCCATGAAGCCAGCCCCGCCTTTTATCGAATGGGCGGCCCGGAAAACTTTATTGACCAAGTCTTCGTCAATATCAGCCCCTGCTTCTTCTATGGTCAGTAGGTCGTTTTCAATATCTGCAAGATGTTCTAGTGATTCTTCAATAAATCCCTGCAAAATTTCATCATCTTCTATTGACATGCTATAACCCCGGATGTTTACGGTTTAAGGTTTGTGAGTTTTACAAAATTTGTTAAAAGTTATAGTCTTTCTGCTGGTTCGCTCTTTATAGTTTATGGAGTAGGGAGCTTTTAGTATATTAGTAAAATGTTAAAAGCCATATCCAAACTTATTTTATAGGGCAATGGTATGTGATGTACAGTGAAATTTATCGTTATTTAGTATTTTTTTTGGATAATTAACTGTAACCATTAAGCTGGAAGGAATATGATAGGTGAAGATAAATATTAATTAAGGGAAAAGATATGATGAATTACTTTTTATAAAACTAATATTTCACATAAGTGAAAAACAGTAATAGTTTTACGGAGAGTACATAGGAAAATACTTATAGTGTCAGTGTATTATGTTTTTAGCAGTGTTGAGGGAGTATGGGGGACGGTAGGTGAACTATCGTGATTTTGGGTTTATCCGGGATGATCGTGCAAAGGAGAGTGGGGCAGGTGTACTTTTACGGATAATTAGTTGTCTGATTTTTAGGAAAAGTAATTAAATTATCTAGTAAAAGATTTATTTGGTAACTACTTGTTTTGTTAATTTGGTATTGAGGGCGGGTGGTAATGGTTTGAAAAATGTGGGCTTATGGT
>JAOTSI010000409.1 GCA_029865005.1 Desulfobulbaceae bacterium | reverse complement strand
TTTAACTATAAGGGATAACAACTGATGCTGATCAACACTTTCCTGCTCTCGCTTAGAGAAATCAGACGTAATGTATTACGCTCATTCCTAACCATTCTCGGCATCGTCATCGGAGTGGCTGCTGTCATCATCATGGTTACCATAGGCAATGGAGCCACGGTTCAGATCTCCGAGCAAATAGCCTCACTGGGAAGTAATCTCTTGATAATCCAAGTCGGACAACATAGGGGAGGAGGACAATCCGGCGCTAGTCAACCTTTTACCGTATCCGATGTTCACGCCATCCTTCGGGATATCCCCGCCATCACAGCAGTCGCCCCTACCTCTTCCAGAAAAGTCACGGCAGTTTACGGCAACGCAAACTGGTCCACCTCCGCCACCGGCGCTGACAACCAGTTCTTCACGGTCCGCAACTGGACCGTCCAAGACGGTCGCCGGTTTCTAGACACCGAACTACGTTCCGGCAAGGCGGTTTGTGTCATCGGCGCAACTGTGAGCCGAGAACTCTTCGGTCGCCAAAATCCCATGGATTACAACATCCGATTGGCTAACTTCTCCTGCCGAGTTATCGGGGTCCTAGAGGCTAAAGGGCAGTCCTCTTTCGGCTCCGATCAGGATGACCTCGTCCTGCTGCCGCTACGGACCTTTCAAAGACGTATCGCCGGTAACCGGGACATCAACCTAATCCAGGTTTCAGTGGCAAAGGGTCGATCAACAGACAAGGCTAAAAGTGATATCGAGTATTTATTTCGGGAACGTCGCCACATCTCAAGCTCGGAAAATGATAATTTCCATGTGACAGACCTAAAGGAAATCACCAGAATGCTCACCGGAACCACTCAGATCCTAACCAGTTTACTAGGGGCGGTCGCAGCAGTTAGCTTACTGGTGGGCGGCATCGGCATTATGAATATCATGTTGGTCTCAGTGACCGAACGTACCAGGGAAATCGGAATCCGTCTGGCCATCGGTGCTTTAGAGCGGGAGGTACTGCTGCAGTTTCTGGTGGAAGCGGTGGTACTCTCATCCTTCGGCGGCCTGATCGGCATCCTGCTCGCCCTGGCTGGCTCTCTGGGCCTCACCACGCTATTGAAAATTCCGTTTATCTTTAACCCTGGCATCATAATCATCGCCTTTCTCTTTTCAGCCGCAGTTGGAGTCATTTTCGGCTTCTTTCCTGCCAAAAAGGCTGCCCGGCTTGATCCCATTGTTGCCTTGCGGCATGAATGAGGATTATTCGTTGAACATTCATAAAGTTAGCTCTCAAAATATCGACAAAATGGCCAGTTACTCAACTAGCATTCAAAAAAAAAGGCAAGATCTGGAACATTCAAAGGAGGGAAAATATGGGTTTACCCACCAAATGAAAACCGTCCAGGCATCATTTACTTGGCAACACAACTTAATATGTACTACGCCACCCTCAAATATTTGCGTAAAGCACTTCGTAACCTTGTTAAGTGGGCAGAAGCTGAGAATGTTAAATCAATTGGCCTACCAAAAATCGGTGCTGGCCTTGGAAAATTATCGTGGGAAATTGATGTTAAACCGATAATGAAAGAGTACTTATCAACTTCTACTTGCCGGTTCATCATTTATGAGCATTACAAATGCCATAATGAAAGCTTCGACGCATAACAGTCAATAAAAAGTCAAAAAACCAGTAAACGCACCCTACCGCTACCGCGTTCAGGTGTTATCAATAACTCAAGTATTAAGGCCTCGCTTTTAAATCTCGGTAACTCGGCGGCGAATGATCCCAAACGTTCTTCCAGGTAACCGACATGACAAAGATCAACCTGCGAGATTAGAGCTTCGAAAAAATACTGAAAGAAACAGAGGGCATCACATTAGCATTTAACTTTTTATTTTAATTACTTAAGACTAGTAAGGTAAAACAAGAATTGACCCCTTTCTCTGACTTCTTCCAATAATTTTTTTTGCGTATGCAGATTCAAGCAACCAAAGAACGTACGCCTTCCCTTCGTTTTAAGGGTGTTGGGATCCTGTGGCGAGCACCTTTTTTTAGCTAGTTGAATCTCTACTAGAGCTGTTTTCTGATCATCCCGAAATCCATATAAGCATACTTCCAAAAATATTTATAACTATTTCAGGTAATCATTACGTTTTTATTTCAAGACAATATGCCAATTAAAAAGTTTGAAAATCTTATAAATACTTATGCGGTTGTGCTTAGAACCTCTTTTTTTGAATTTGATATTAAGTTTCTAATAGCATTTTTCTCTCTTCCTCAAAATCAGCAAATTGTAAGGCAATCTGCCTAAATTTACCTTCAATTTCTAAAAATGCATCGACCATATCAGGATCAAAATGCTTTCCTCTCCCATCTTTTATTATTGTTACTGCTTTGCTATGCGGAAAAGGGGGCTTGTACACTCTTTTACTAATTAAGGCATCGTAGACGTCGGCTATCGCCATAAGTCTACCCGACAAGGGTATTCCGTCACCCATAAGCCCCTGAGGATAGCCGGATCCATCCCATTTCTCATGGTGAGTATATGCGATTTCACAAGCGTATTTTAGAAATGAAGTGCCTGGGATTTCCTTTTCACAAAGCATAATTACATCCCGTCCATAAACGGAGTGTTTTTTCATCTCTTCAAATTCTTCACCTGTCAGCTTGCCTGGTTTAAGAAGAATATTATCAGAAATGGCTACCTTGCCGATATCATGAAGTGGCGCACATTTATATAAAACTTGTATGATTTCCGGGTCAAGTAACTCTTTGAATCGAACATGGTTTTCTACTTGCAAGGCAAGAGCGCGAACATAATTCTGGGTACGTTTGATATGGCCACCAGTTTCCGGATCACGATATTCAGCAAGTACCCCCATGCTATGTATGATTACATCTTGAGTCATACGAAGCTCTCTGGTTCGCTCTTCTATGATCATCTCAAGATTATCCTGATAGTTTTTTAGCATTAGATGGTTGGCAACACGGGCCTTGACTAATTCCGGGTTAAACGGCTTGGTTATATAGTCAATAGCCCCTAGGGCAAGTCCCTTTGCTTCATCATGTTTTCCGGACATGGCAGTGATAAAAATAACCGGAATTTTGCTGGTCTTTGCATCTTTTTTCAGTCGCCTGAGCACTTCGTAACCATCCATACCAGGCATCATGATATCGAGAAGGATAAGGTCTGGTATATATGAAGCAATATTTTTTAAGGCGGATTCTCCATCCATTGCCACCCTGACCAGGTAATCATCCCCCAGTGCTTCAATTAAAATATCGATGTTCATTTCCGTATCTTCGACAATAAGTATTGTAGATTTTACTTCTTTAACCATTTTCTTTCTCCAGAGAATGTATATCCTTTATTATTGAATGAATTCTCATCTGAGCTTCAGAAAATTTATATCTATTAATTAATTCGCTCAGTGTTCTCAAATGACTTGCAAAATTCGGTGACCAAGAAATGCTATTCATTTCATCCAGGATGTTGCGACATTTTCGCGGTGCACCCTCATCAAGACAAGGTTCCAGTTTTTTCAAGAACTTCATAAAATCCTCATTTCTACCATTGCTGATAGGGATATGTGATTCACTGCCCTCCTTAATACTATTCACTTGTTGTAGTGTTCTTAAAACGTTAGACAATTCCCTGTTAAAGAGAAA
>JAOTSI010000408.1 GCA_029865005.1 Desulfobulbaceae bacterium | reverse complement strand
GACTGATATTTATTATCTATAAATAGAGCATGACAATCAACAAAAGATTTCACTATTAAAATAACTGCTTACAAAGGGAAGCTACCCAACACGAAAGGAGTTTAAGAATTGAAGATTAGGAGTTATAATTTTTTTTTTGGAATATACAGAATCATATATTTTAGCAAGATGAGCGATCAATAAAATTGAGCTTATAATTAATATAACTCATCTACCTAAAAATCCCTTCTCTAAAGAACTGCTAAATGATTACTGAGCAAGGGTATAACGAGAGAGTAAGCTATCTTGCCAATAATGAAAATTTTTAAAGAAATATTGAAAGAGACGTAACGCCTCATTACGCATGATCCTACCTTGCAGAGTTACCCGCATTTCCGCGTAAAGAGGAGGTAAAGAGGATAGATCCAAATTGCAGCCGCCACCCATAACATCTTCATAAGCCCAAACAAATTCCCTGATTCCGGAGAGCAACATTGTAGAATAACACATAAGGCAAGGTTCCATGGTAGAATAGACGGTGACGGATCCGAGATCAATATCCGGTTCACGCCTCAACAAACTACGCAAGGTTAGAATCTCCGCATGATCAATCTCATTTACAGAGGACCCCCGACTGTTTTGTCGAGCCCCTTGCGCTATCACCTCTCCATTGCGGACAAAAACGCAACCCACAGGAAATTCCCCTTGGGCCAATGTTTTTTCTGCAAGAGCAAGAGCCAATAACATATTTTGTTCATGCCGAGTATTATCTTCCATCTCTCCACCTACTACATTGATCGCCCAAACCTGAGAACATTCTTCTCAACCACCGCCAAGGTGTGCTGCTGCACCCAATCGTGTCCTTTATCACTAAAAGGGAGATAGACTAGCGAGATCCCCATGCCACTCACTTGTGCCTCTGGTAAAAGAGCATAGAGTTTTCGTCTTCGGGCTGCCGTTTCAGCCAGGGTAATTTTAATTGATTGTTTGGCCTCAGAAGACGACATAGTTACCGGATAAAAGTTTGGCAATTTACGCATAGTGCTTAACTTCACCCTCCACTGGGCTTGAGTAACTTGTTTGGCCAAGTGTAAAAATCTCTTAGGACTCAACTTAAAAGCAGGAATCCAATAACTCATAATTTGCCTGCGCCATTCCGGTTTTGGGACCACCGGCTGAGTAGTCCGCTCAAAAAAATCGGCAAGACTATGAATTCCCATGGCGTCGATTCGACCAGTGATACGCCAAAACCCCAAGTATAACTTAGTTGTGCCATCTCCTGGTGCCACACGCCAAATAATTTCACTAAGCTCATTATTACTCAATTCCCAGGCCTTACGGCAATTCCCGCAATGAAGTACCAAACAATCCCCAGCTCCTTCAAGATCAGCACCACAATGGGGACAAAGGGTAGGTTTAAAACCTATACGCCATCTGGATTTATACTTCTGCCCAGACTCAAATAATCGCTCGGAATTCTCTGGATCAACTACCTTTGCACCGGTAACCCCATCAAGTAACATATCGTCTTTTAAGGCTAAAGGAAGATATATATAGCTAAGAGTTTCCCCTATAAAAGCACGATGATACATGTAATCACCGAATTTACCTGTCAACTCACTTATCTGGGCCGCCTTTCCCAGTATCTGCCCTACTTTGAGGGATGGTTCCAGATAACTCCCTTTTCTCTTGGAAATGAGTCGCTCCAACTCCATAGCTTGTGGACGGAGACCAAGGGAGGGAGGGAGGCGACTATGGGGATGCCCTGCATGGGTCGTATCCACTGCACGGTAATCAACACCCTTTTCAGTCACTACAAATACATTCCCCTTAAAACGAAGATAAGGTGCATATAAGGTGGTACCAAAACCACTAACTTTACCAGGCAATACGTAACGCTGTAACCCAGTTTGAGTGATAAAATTATTGACCCCACAAAAAGGACACGACAGAATATGATCAGATTCAGAAATTACTATCGGGGCTCCACACTGCGGACATTCTTGTTTTATTTTTAATTCCATCAGTTATAAATGTCCGGCATGCATTCCCCTTTTAAATCAAGGGAGATAATCACAAAAATATTAACGATAGAGTTCATCAACCAAGTTTTTCTCCGCAATTATTACAATAAGTAGCCCCTGGCAAGTTTTGAGTCTTACATTTAGAACAGGTTATAATGCCGGGCTTTTCATCAGACTGATGCCCACAACTTGAGCAAAATTTAGCTTTAGGAGTTAGATTCTTGCCACAGTTTGCACACTGTCGGAAAATAACTTGTTGATGACCACAAAATGGACAAAATCTAGCTTTTGAGTTGATAAGCTGCTCGCAATCAGGACAAGTAACTTCTTGCTTCGAAACTGTTCCCACTGCTGCTCCAGCTGTTGAGGCCCCACTCCCCCCTTGCATGTTACCAAACATCCCAGGCATCATGAGCCCCATCCCCAGACCCAGCCCTGCACCGGCTTCACCGCCTGAAGTTGCGGCTTTTTCCATGGCCATGGCTGCTTTCATGCGAACAAAATTATCCATATCCTTAATGACCCCAAGACGACTCCTATCATCTATACCATCCTGTACTTCAGTGGGCGGGGTAATAGATGTAATATAGACTCCGTCCATGGCTAGTCCAAAACGGGCAAAATCTCCAGCAAGACGTACTTTGAGCCCATCCCCTATCTCAGTGAACTGACCGGGCAAATTTAAGATAGTATCGAGATTTTCTCCCAAATAATCATTTAGCCTAGAAACAATGACTTGACGAAGATATTCTTCCACATCCTCGGTGGAAAATTTCCCCATGGTTCCCACCATGGCGTTAATAAAGAGGATGGGCTGAATAATACGCAGATTAAAAATACCGTGGGCTCGTAATCTAATCAATCCCAGTTCACTATCACGAAAAGCAACCGGATCACGGGTTCCCCATTTAAGATTGGTGAAGATTTTAAGATTTACAAAATAAACTTCAGCCCGCAATGGACTAACCCCTGCCCATGGAGTAGAGAGTATCTTGGTCAAAATAGGAATATTACCGGTTTTAAGAGTATGCCGCCCAGGACCAAACGCATCGCAAGCCTTACCCTTATAAAACATAACTGCGGCCTGACTTTCACGCACGGTCAATTGGGCACCGTATTTAATCTCCCCAGAACCCAATTGAGGTAGACGCTGTAACAGTTGTTGCCCAGTATCATCAAGCCATTCAAGGGCCTCTAAAAAAACCACATTATCAACACCCATAATTTACTCCTCGCAACTCCCAGGGATGGTAAACAAAGAATCAAAAACCAAATTCATTCGACATCACAACGGAAAGAAAATAGACTTTACAATACAAAAACGGTTAAAGTATATTACAATTAATCTTACTTACCAACAATAATTCGAAAAAGTATTTCCAAATGACTGATAAAAAAAATGAATGGACCATGGAAAGCGCCATGGAAATTTTAGAACATCCCACTGTTGACAGTAAAATTTGGGCCGAAGCGGTGGAATGGTTGCTTCACTACGGCCCCCCAGAGATTCGTGCAGTGCTTGAACAAGCATCAGGTCACGCCACAAATGAATGTTTCCCAGGTTTAAAACCAAGTGGTTTCAATGAAAAAGGGGAACCGTGTTACAATATCACTGAACTAGCCGAGCACTTGGGTATCAACGA
>JAOTSI010000407.1 GCA_029865005.1 Desulfobulbaceae bacterium | reverse complement strand
GGGCAATCGCTAGACAAAATGGAGTCTACCGACGGTCACCTTGCCCACGTGGAAAACACCATGGTACGGATAAAAGAACTTGCCATAAATGCAGCAAACGGCACCATGGACCCGCAATCCCTCCAGATACTCTCTGAACAAATCGGTCATATGCGAGAAGAACTCCTGGACGCCTCTAATGCTACGGTAGATGGTAAATATATCTTTGCTGGCTACAAAGAAGACACCAAACCATTCACTTCTAACCCAGCTTATGTACCGGGAGGCTATGACCCTAACAATGCAGCCACTTGGCCCTACATCTACAATGGCGACGAAAACACTACCTCTCTAGAAATAGCCCCAGGAGAAAGACTACAAGTAAACATCACCGGTAACGACCTCTTTTTCGGCGATGCAGACAACGATGGAGTTGTGGATCCAGGACGAGTAAACATTCTAGCAACAGTAACCAACATGATGGAAGCTGTTGCCGCCGGAGATGTCACCCGCATCGAATCAGAGATGAGCGTGCTTGATCAAGGGGCCGAACAGAACAGACGCATCCGCAGCCAAATGGGCAGCAGGGCGGCCAGAGTTGAAATGGCCATTCAACACCAAGAGGAAGTTCGTATTGATCTCAAACAAATTTTATCTCGCTATGAGGACGCTGATGCCATTGAATCTTTTAACAACATAATCCAACAGGAGACTGCTTTCCAGGCAGCATTAAATGTAACAGCCAAGGTGTCTAAGCTCTCAATACTAGATTTCATATAAATTAATGTTACCTTTGAGGGGGACTAAAATTCTGATCACGACATTAGGAACAAAAAAATGTATAGCATAATCTTTGCCAAAAATATTTTTTCTGTCCTCCTTAACACTCTTCTCTTTCCGCAGACCAGTATTTTTTCGCTAAGCATCTGTAACCCAATATACCGAGATAGAAACGTACTCTACCTAGCAAAAAGTCTTCTTGACAACTCAAATTTGCACCCCTACCATATAATCAACAAGGGAATTTTATTTAGTAAAATATAATAAATGTGAAAGGAGATAATTAGTGCTTTTCCTTGGCCTACACTGGATACCGACCATCACTATTTTACCCCACCCCTTCGGGAGCCAATAATGTTGGTACTTACCAGAAAGCCAGGTGAGGGAGTGGTAATTGGAGATGACATCACCATAACGATTGTTGAAGCAAAAAATGGGGGTGTAAGAATTGGAATTGACGCACCCCGAAATGTAAAAATTTATCGTCGCGAACTCTATAATCGAATCCGCGAAGAAAATATTGATGCAGCCTCAACCTGGACCATTGATGATATAGAAAAGGTAAGCGAAACTATAATTCGTAGGAGAAACAAGAAATGAAAAAGCTCGTTACCCGATTCGGTGAAATTGAATACAATCACGAAGAAGCTCTACACTTTCCCCAAGGGCTTATCGGCTTTGAGAATCTTCATGATTTCGTTGTAATGCCCAACGAAAAGAATGGACCACTTTTTTGGATTCAATCAGTAGAAGATCCTGAAATCGCCCTTGTCCTCACGGATCCGACAAACTTCTTCCTTGACTATAAAGTGGTACCCAACGAAGGAGAAATGCAAACATTAAACATCGACAAGGATGATGAATGTCATGCCCTTAGCGTTGTTACTGTCCCGGAGTCCAAGGAAATATCCTTAAACCTCGCAGCCCCCATAATATTTGCACCAAGTACCAACCGAGCCATCCAGGTTATTTTGGAAAATACCCAATATCAGATCCAAACCCCCCTCCCAAAGGTAGAAGAGGTTAAAGAAACAACCCGGAAAAAATCCTCTAAAAAGTCGGCACAGCCGGAAGCAAACAACTAATATGACCCACGCGCTCTCCCCCGGTTATTTTATCACCAACGAGTTTGGTGACCAATACCTTTATGAGGTAAACCATAATTCGCTTAACAAGGTGGGAGCGCATAGTATTCATGAACAACGTTTCGACAAGCTCATCGCCCGCGATAATGTTCTACTAATTATTTGCGGTACTGATTCAGGCACCTTGCTGTCCCATCTTGACTCCATCTCCTTTGGATCCGGCACCAAGGTAATACTAGTTGAATTACCAGAAATACTCTCGATTATTAATGAACATTTAAACATAACAACTCTTAATAACTGCCTGAAATGTGTAGTTCCTGATGATTTCCAGTTAGCTTTAGAACAATTTGAATTAAAAAACTATCTCTATATGGGTGGTGTAGAGTTACACCAATCCCTCGCCAGTGAACACGCTTTTCTACCAGAATACCAAGAACTGCTATGGAACCTGCAAACCTCATTGCAACAACTTTCATGGTCCATCCAAGGGTCCCTGGGTAGCGAGCCCTTTGTAATCACGCAGCTGGAGAACCTGGGAGATAACCTTATTCCCTCTTTTCATCTCAAAAACTCTTTTCAAGGACGCACCGCAGTACTTTTGGCCGGTGGACCTTCTCTGGACGACATCCTGCCTTGGGTTAAGGAAAACAGAGATCGACTGGTGGTATTGGCCGTTTCTCGTATCAGCAGAAGATTAAGAGAAACTCAGATCACGCCCGACATTGTATTCTCCATCGACCCGCACCAACTTAGTTTTGATATTAGTCGGGAAATGCTCTTATTCAACCCTTCCTGTCTCTTTGTCCATGTATATCACGTTTCATCCAAACTTTTGGGACAATGGAGAGGTAAAAGTGTCTACCTTGGCAACCGAGTACCCTGGGAAAGTGAGCTTAACGAGACATCAATCCCCCACCCCGGCCCAACAGTATCCAACGTTGCTATTTCCACAGCCATGGAGATGGGTTTTGAGCGTGTGATTCTGGCCGGGTTGGACCTGTGCCACTCTAAAAACGGCTACACTCATGCCGCAGGTAGCAATGAACGTTTCGCTGGCCCCCAACTTGGCAAGGTGTGTATAAGAGTAGAAACTTATGGAGGATGGGAGGCAGAAACCACCAGTGACTTCGCCTCAGCAATTTCCATTTTAGATACGCAAGCCAAAACTTGTCAGGAAAAAGGGGTACGTCTAATAAACCCAGCTCCCGGAGCAGCCCGTATAAAACATATCGAACATATACCCCTTGAACAAATTACCTTAGAAGCAAAAAAACGCTCACCCCAAAATATTTTCAATGAGATCCTCCCCGAAGTAACCCCTAAGTACCGTATAAATTACTATAAAAAAGTAATCAAAGAATTATCCAGAGTTCTTGGTCAACTCATACAAATCCATAAACTAAGCGTTGAGGCGATCCGCTGCAATGACGGTTTATTTGGCCGCAAGGGCATCAAACGTGATTTTAAACATAAAAAACGAATGGATAAAATTGAGAAAACCTTAAACAAAAAGCATAGAGAATTTACCAGGTTTACCAGAACATTTGGAATCAGAAATTTTTTAAAACTGACCCGAATAGATCGGGATAAAGATTGGGATGACGACGAAATAGAAAAAACAGGCAGAGCCTATTATCAAGCCTACAAAAACAGCAGCTCCACCCTTATTGACTTGGTCCGCCAAAGCAGAAAACGTATAGAGGCCAGAATGGAAGAAGATAAGGAGTCACCGCAACTAGATATCATCTTTAAACAATGGAGAGAAGATGAACAACCTGGTCGTATTTCAGTATGGCTCTCCCG
>JAOTSI010000105.1 GCA_029865005.1 Desulfobulbaceae bacterium | reverse complement strand
GATGGCCTGCATCATATTGGCCTGGCCGCCAAATACCGAAGCACCTTCAGTAAACGAACTGGTGGAAGCCGATACCGGTTCCTTGTAGTGCCGGGTCAGGGTGGAGCGGTGGTAGGCGCAGCAACCCTGTGATCCATGGCTGTGTGGCAGACAGCCGTGGATGCCCAGGGCGGCGTACATGGCACCGATGGGCTGGCAGGTTTTGGCCGGGTTAATGGTCAAAGCGCTGCGCTCTGTAACTTCTTTGGGTGTATGTCGTAATAGCATTTGTATGCCCTCTTTATTGTGTAACCGGGTGAAAAATCATCCGCACTTGGTTATTCCCAGCCGTAGGTGGCGGAGAGTTGCGGATTTTCCTGCCATGGTGCTTTCATGTAGCCCCAGACTTTGCTGTTCACCAATCGATCTATTTCCTCGTAAAAATTGACTGCGCCTTTAAACCCGGCATAAGGACCGCCCGAGTCATAACTATGCAGTTGTTTCAGAGGTACTCCAAGTTTTTGTACGGAGAATTTCTCTTTGATACCAGCACAGAAGATATCAGGTTTCATCAACTCAACCAGTTTCTCAGCTTCATACTGGTTCAAGTCATCAATAACCAGAGTGCCTTTGTCCATATCTGGAATTAATCCGTCGTACTCTTGGAACTTGTAGCCAGCTTTGGCTAATGCTTCGAGCTCTGCATCAGATTTACGGGGTTTAAAGCGGGTCTCGTCAGCCTCTACAACCAGTTCCTCGATGTTACGACTATCCGCATCAACTTTGAGGTTTGGCAGGACATCGCGTCCTTCATAATCGTCGCGATGGGCAAACTCATAACCGGCCGCAATGGTTTTCATCCCCATTTCGTTAAAGAGTTCTTGATAGTGATGGGCTCTGGAACCACCAACGAACATCATGGCTGTTTTGCCATCTGTACGAGGTTGCACCTCTTTCTGAGCCTCTTGTACTGCTACCATTTCTTCGGCAATTACCTTTTCAACTCGGTCGATCAGGTCTTGATCACCAAAATATTCCGCTATCTTGCGCAATGACTTGGCTGTGGCCTCGGCTCCGATAAAGTTAACCTTGATCCAAGGGATGCCGTATTTAGTCTCCAGCATGTCGGCCACATAGTTAATGGAGCGATGACACATAACCGCATTCAAGTCGGCGGTGTGGGCAGAAGCAAATTGGTCGTAGGTTGAGTTTCCAGAGAAGGTAGAGATACAGGTGATACCGCATTTGTCGAAAATACGATCGATCTCAAAGCCGTCTCCACCGATATTGTACTCGCCCAGCAGGTTGATCTTGAATTCGCCTGCTTTCTCTTCATCGTTTTCACCAACCACATGGCGAAAGACCTGATTGTTGGCGATATGATGACCTGCAGACTGGGAAACACCTTTATATCCTTCACAGCTAAAGGCATATACGTTACAGTCGCCGAATTTTTTCTTCATATTGGCAGTAACGGTGTGAATATCATCACCAATTAGACCAACTGGACAGGTGGCGAAAACTGCAATGGATTTGGGATGGAAGAGGTCATAGGCTTCTTGGATGGCCTTTTCCAGTTTTTTCTCCCCGCCGAAAATGATATCGGAATCCTGCATATCGGTGCTGAAACAGTAGGGCATGTAGTTTTCACCATCAGGCCCGGCTTCAGTTTGATTACGTCGGGTGAGCCAGGAGTAAAAAGCACAACCAATGGGACCATGGGTGATGTTGACGATGTCGCGGGTGGGTCCCAGGATAACGCCTTTACAACCGGCATAGGTACAGCCGCGCATGGTGATAATGCCGGGAGTGGTACGGACGTTGGCGGTAATCTCCGGGGTCTCGTTTTCCTCAGCCTCGTTAATCATTATTTGCTTGGCACGTTTACGGGCAACCTTGGGTGGGTACTTGGCGAGTAGCTCCGCCTTGACATCGGTTGGGTCCCATTGCACCATCTTTTTTTTCGTCATTGTTGACATTACATATTCTCCTTATGGTTAGGCGATGGATTTGGTGCCGGTTTCGCCTGTCCGAACGCGGACTGCATCACCGATGGGCAGGATGAATATCTTGCCGTCACCGGGCATGCCGGTCTGATTGGTCTCGATAATAGCCTGAACCACATCGTTGACTTCATTATCGTTGACCACTGCTGTAACCATACGTTTAGCGTAAAGTTTTCCTTTTTCTCCAAGAAGGGATGCGGCTTCCTCTATTCCTTTTCCTGCTCCATCAAGGACTTCAGGATTCATGAAACCTTTTCCTCTGCCGTGGGCTTCGTGGGCGAAAAATGCATCAATTCCGGCATCGGTGAGGGCGGTTTTGGTCTGGTTCATCATGTTGATTCGCACAACGGCAATCACTTCTTTCATTCTTAGGCCTCCTCAGTGGTCTCGCCATTTTCCTTGACGCCGGAGCTGATGGTGTATGATTCTTCCACTTCGGTTACGAAAATCTTACCATCACCGAAGGCTCCTTTTCCGGCGCTTCTGGCGGTATTCATGATGGTTTCGATTACGAAATCCTTATCATTTGCTTTCACCACGCTCAGAAGCATGACTTTGGGAATCTCGTCATAGGTAACATCACCGATTTTGATACCGCGCTGCTTGCCTCGTCCTGCTACCGCGTATTTTGTAACGGCCGGGAACCCTGCATCCATGAGGGCGGCGAGGATATTGTCCGCTTTTTCCGGCCTAACGATTGCTCTGATCATAGTTAACATAGTCTTTTCTCCAGATTGTAGGTAATTTCCTTAAATTGCAGCTCTTTGTTTGAAGGTCTCCTGCGAGCTCATACCCCTTGTCGCGCGGGAGCAGGAGGCCTTCTTTAGTGGGTCTAGCTTGGTTGCTAGTTCATTAGGCCGTATTCCATGAGCAGTTTTTCCAGTTCTTCAATGTCCAGAGGAGTCGGAACTACGAAACTCTCATTGCCGTCAATGGCTTTGGCAAGTCCACGGTATGCTTCGGCTTGGGGTACTTTGTCGTCCCATTCGAGTACGGTTTTACGGTTAATTTCTGCCCTTTGCACATCGTTGTCGCGGGGAACGAAAAAGATCATTTGGGTTCCGAGTTTCTTGGCCAGCTCCTCTATCATCTCCTTCTCGTTGTCCACTGCGCGAGAGTTGCAGATCAGACCGCCAAGACGAACAGAACCAGACTGAGCAAACTTAACGATACCTTTACAGATGTTGTTGGCTGCATACATGGCCATCATTTCGCCGGAGCAAACGATGTAGATCTCTTCAGCTTTACCGTCACGAATTGGCATGGCGAACCCGCCGCAAACCACGTCGCCCAGTACATCGTAAAATGCATAATCAAGGTCTTCGCTTTCTTCGTATGCGCCTAAGGACTCAAGCATATTAATGGAGGTGATGATACCGCGACCGGCACAACCTACTCCCGGCTCGGGTCCACCAGACTCAACACACCAGGTGTTGCCGTACCCTTTTTTGCGGATATCGGAGAGTTCTACGTCCTCTCCCTCTTCTCGCAGGGTGTCCAAAACGGATTTCTGAGCCAAGCCGCCAAGCAGTAAGCGAGTAGAGTCAGCCTTGGGATCGCAACCCACAACCATTACCTGACGTCCCATTTGAGCCAAACCAGCCACTGTGTTTTGAGTGGTGGTAGATTTGCCGATTCCGCCTTTGCCGTAGATTGCAACTTTGCGCATTTTCTTTGCCATTTGTAGATCCTCCGTGTGGGTGGTGTAATGATATTCTAACAAAATTGTCAGAAGTTGTTTTTTTCTTAGGCAAGTTAAAGTGGAGTAAAAAGCAACCTTAGAGCTGCTTAGTTCTCTGTAAGAAAACTTGCGTCGTGTTGAGGTCTTATAGGCAAAGGACGTGCCAGTTGAAAACACTAAAAATATTATTAAGTATTATGGAGTGTTGCGGTAGTTGGCGGGTGGGTTTGGTATGGAATATACTGGAAAGATAGACTATTCGTTTTTGTGTAAAATGTTACAAAAATGGAAAAGTGTCTTCATCAACGAGAAGGTGAAGAGGTAGTTTTTAATGGTGCGTAAAACGCACCCTATCACCGCAATCAAAAATAAATAATCTTGTAGCCTATCTCGGACTTGTAGGGGCATCCCCCTGTGGGTGCCCGGCAAAATTAAGAGCGCCCCTTGAAGATTATATATTAATAATATAGAGGTATCTGCGATCGCAAATGGTGTTGTATAGGGGCAAGTCCTATTTCCTAGCAGCAGAAAGCCGATAACCGCACTTCCCAGCAAGTTCCAGTGCCACCCGTCGCACATTATCATAATAAGTTTCATACTTTTCTTTAAGAGTGGAGAAACTAATGCTGTCGTCGGAAGATCCAGCCAGGGCCGGAGCGGAGGGCAGGAAGTTTTTAAATACCGTGGTGTGGTGGTGGTTGGCTAAATTGAAAAGTTCTTTGTGGTGCAACTTGTATTGCCTGGTGCGTCGATCGGTTTTGTTGAGAAGTAATCCGGCAATGGAGGGTGTGCTTTGACTTTTAACCGCTATTCCTCTGGCATATTGGATGATGTCAAAGGTATCAGTGAGAGCGTTGAGGGCGATTCGTGACGGTTCGGTGGGGATAAGGATACGGTCGGCGATTAGGATGCCGGTAAGAGCAAGTTTGTTGCGCTCGTCTATATTGGCGGGGAGGTCAATGAAGACAATGTCGAAGTTTTTGGTCAAAGATTTTTTAAGGCGACTGGAGGTTTTTAGAAAACTAGCCATGTCCCAGGAGGTTTCTAATTTGATGGTGGTGGGGCGATCAGGGGTCATCACTCCCAGTGTCCCAAGGGGGATGTTTTTGCTCTTGGTGATCCCCGCTTTGCGTATCTTGATGTAGTGGCTAAGCTTTAATCCACTAACATTGTCGTGCAAAGCTTTCAGGAAATGGGGAAATGATTGCTCGGCGGATTGACTCTCGGCTACTTCTTGTAGTCCGAGAAGGGCGGTGGCGGTTGAGGCCTGTCCGTCCATGTCAATAACCAAGATGCGTGCCTTGTTCTTGCCTATATTGAGAGATGAAAAGAAATCGGCGAGAAAAAGAGTGGTGGTGGATTTTCCCACTCCGCCCTTATTGTTGTAGATCGCAATGGTTTTCATAGGTAAGTATGCGCTGTCTTTTTAAGTCGGTGGTTCTGTTATGGGTCTCTGGCTGGCACCTTGTTGGGTAAAGAGTACCTTAACTTCTTGAAACGGGCAAAGAAAAAACGGTGCTTGGTTCGTTTGCTTAATGGTCAATACTTGTGTCTCATGCGCGACCAGCGATGTGTAGACAGGTTGTCGTGTGGGATGAACCTGTAAATCCAAGAACAGGTATGCGCAGTGATGGCCAGGGGCGAATATTGCTAACCTGTGAGAAAGAATTCCTTGTGACAAAATTGATGCAAAATTGTGTAGACTTGATAAGAACTATACAAAAATGTTACGATCTTTATATTTCCAAAGAGTGATAATAAATAATAATATAAGCTTTAAACCCTCAGTGGTGGTGGTGCCGAGTCTTTTTCTGACTTTATGTAGAATAGGGTACGAAATTTGCTCTTAGTTTACATAGGAAGGTAAAAATGCTGAATTTTTAAAAGGATACCCGGATGCTATTATGAATATACCCAAACCTGCTTCTTATTCCGTTAATCATGGAACAGTGGAAAATACCAAAGCCATGGAGCTGCAGGCTCTTTACCAAGTGGCTCAGCTCATTGGATCGGCGCTGGATTTGGACAAGGCGCTTTATGAGATATTTTGTATCCTACATGAAACTCTGCGTATGGAGCGTGCAACCTTGGTGATGCCCGATGGAAGCGGAGAGCGTTTGGTTATCCGGGCTTCCTATGGTTTGACCGAGGAGGAGAAGCGGCGAGGTGTCTACCGGGTTGGTGAAGGGGTAATAGGTAAGGTTTTTCGTTCCTCCTATCCCTTCGTTGTTCCGGATATACATAGTGAGCCGCTTTTTCTTAACCGTACCGGAGCCCGAGCTGGCTTTAATAAGGGTGAGATTTCCTTTATCGGGGTTCCTGTTATCTTAATGGACAAGACGGTGGGCGTGCTGACGGTGGATAGGCTCTTTGGGGCGGAAATATCTTTTGAGGAGGATATTCGTTTTCTAACCGTGGTGGCTATGCTCATCGGGCAGTTTCTTAATCTGCACCGGGCGATCAAGAAAAAAGAAGAAATGCTGGTGGCCGAGAACTTGTCGCTCAAGGAAGAGTTACGCAACCGTTATAGTCACCATCAAGGAATTATTGGGCAGTCCAAGCCAATGCATGAGGTGTTTCGTTCCATCGATAAGGTAGCACCCAGTAGGGCTACCGCCTTATTGCTCGGAGAGTCAGGGACCGGTAAGGAATTGGTGGCCAGGGCAATCCATATGGCAAGCCCTAGGCTTGAACGCCCATTTATTAAAGTAAATTGTGCAGCCTTGCCCGAGGCCTTGTTGGAGTCCGAATTATTGGGTCATGAAAAAGGTGCCTTTACTGGGGCCAATGCTCTGAAAAAAGGGCGTTTCGAGCTAGCAGATCAAGGTACTTTATTTCTCGATGAGGTGGGTGAGTTGCCTTTGCCCCTGCAAGCCAAACTCTTACGGGTGTTGCAAGAGGAGCAATTTGAACGTTTGGGTGGCACCAGAACCCTTAAAGTTGACGTACGCATCATTGCGGCCACTAATCGAAGCTTGGAAGAAGAGGTCCGTAAGGGAACTTTCCGGTCCGATCTTTATTACAGGCTCAATGTGGTTCCGGTTCACTTACCACCTCTGCGCGATCGCCGGGAAGATATCCCCTTGCTCTTGGATCATTTCCTCCAATCCTCCAATACGGAGAATAAACGTGAGGTCTCACTGTCCAGGGAAACTCTACAGTTTCTGGTTAATTATGATTGGCAGGGAAATGTCCGGGAGCTGAGAAATCTCATCGAGCGATTGGTGATCATGACCGATCGCGATATGGTGCGGGTTTCCGATCTTCCCTCATTTATGCTCGCGGAGCCGGAAGTAATAGTAAAGCATGAAGTACAGTCTGAGTCATTTGCTCCCCCCCAAGTGGAACAACTAGCTACCAGCGGGTATGCCAGGCTGTTGCAAGGGGAGTCCCTGGAAGATATCGAACGTCGCCAAGTGGAGGAAGCCCTGAGTCGCCATGGTTGGGTCCAGGCCCGTGCGGCGCGTGAACTAGGATTAACTCAGCGTCAAATCGGTTATAGAATAAAGAAATTCGGTCTGCAATCACCCTATATCTAGAGGTAAACCCCATGTTGGTACTAACCTGTTGTATCTGTTTGCTGGTTCTCTATGTCTTACCCATGATGGATTAATTATGAAAACATATGGATATAATAACTCGACTTGCACATCTGCGCAGCACTGGTAACTGCTTACCAACGTGATGTTATAAAACTTTTATTTACAGCCTGGCGAACGGTTACGTTCGTTCAACCCAAAGCAGCCAGCCTACGTAGGGGCGATCCTTATGATCGCCCGTTTTCTATTTTATAAAGCAATTCTCTGATTAAAAATTAGTTTATCTGATTTTCCGTGGCACTAAGATCTAGTACTTAGTCTTTCAATTATATCTTTTTTCCCCCCACTCATTTCATCCTTTGCTTGAAATATATAGTTTGCACTATTGTAAGCCAAGGATTGATCTTGTAATATTATACGCATCCATATTTCTATCTAGTCAATAATCACATGTTATAATAAAACGCTGACCAGATGTTCATTGTCTTAATATCTATTTAAAAAATGTATTTTTAATCATGGCCAAGAAAAAAAAGAAGAAAGCTGCAAAAAATAAAAAGCTAGATCCGTTAGAGGTGTTGGCTGGCAAGGTGAAGCCTACTTCCAAAGAGTTGATCAGACTTATTCATCAGGTTAATCCCAGCGGTGAACGACTCGGTACCAAGGTCGAGGCAGAACGATATCGACTTAAAAGCGAATTGCAAAGTTTGCTTATAAATCGGGGCGAAAGTTCATTGATTATCGAACAACCTGACCCGGAAGACCCAGATCTGATTGGTATTAAACTTAAGCATTTTGATGAGGATGCATGTCATGCACTTCTTTCTGAACTGGAGCCGGAGGCGAGATCCAAGGCTCAGTTTTGGATTGATTCAGAGATCAGTGGTCAAGGAGGACGACATAAAAACAATATTAATACCCAGCAGTTTGATTCTGGTTTGTCGTCTTTAGATCAATCCTCTGATAAAGACGATTATTCATCGGGCGAGCTCGTCGCTCAGGGTAAGCGAGCACTTGAGCAATATGATTATGAAGAATGTGAAAAGTGTTTTACCAGTGGCTTCAAAAAATCCTTGGCAGGAAGGGTGGCAACCCTGGAACTTTTTAAATTCCTCATAGATAATATAGCGGCCTACGATAAGGTTATTTCCCTCTCCAAATCCCTTCCCAAGGCCACAGTAGAAGATCAGGACGTCAAAATCCTTATTGCCACAGCCGAGGCACGCAAGGGAAACATTGATAAGGCATTGGGGATAGTGGCGCGTTCAAATCATCTACGTGCTTCTGAGATATTTCTCTTGGCTGCTAACCACTATTTACGGCAAGGGAATACCCATCGGGCCTCTGAGCTGCACGGTGCACTTCTTTCTCGTAATCCCCCAGAACTAATGGCCGAAATAGATTTGTTGGGAGGAGAAATCAAGGAGCGTATCAAGGCGTCGTTACTGCCCTATGAAGAGGAAATGTTGGGCTATCGTGAAAAGGGTGATTTGCAACGGGCTGTGGATGTTGCTCACCGTATTCTTGAGGAAATACCAGAACATAGGTCTGCCGGTAAAATTGTCGGCGAATTTAAGCGGGTGGAAAAGGATAAAAAACAAAACATATTACTTCAAAGAGCAGATAAGGCAAAAGAAGA
The DNA here is from genome assembly GCA_029865005.1 of Desulfobulbaceae bacterium. Classification (GTDB taxonomy): domain Bacteria; phylum Desulfobacterota; class Desulfobulbia; order Desulfobulbales; family Desulfobulbaceae; genus JAOTSI01. Next base: position 2,425 of record JAOTSI010000105.1, on the reverse strand, counting down.
AGGACAGTTGGAAGAAGAAGTTAAAGTGGTGCAAAAAGCCCTTGAGCTAACCCCGGAAGATGTGACTTTAATTGAGCGTCTTAAGTCGGTTAAGGAGGCGCTCAAAGATCAATTACGGCAAAATGAAGTTCAAAATACCATAGCACATTATAATAATGGTGAGCGACAAACCGCCTATCATTGTTTTATCGCCTTAGATGAAGAGCAACGGGCGTCACTCACAAAACAAGTTCAGCAACGGGATTTCCTGCGTCTCTCCCGGATTAGTCAAGCTCATCCCAATCTAAAGCCAGACAAGATGATTGAGCCACTTATCGCGCTGGAGCGGGCAGAGCAGGCATTGGCGAAAAATTGTGATCTTGATGAGATTAGAGATTATCTCGCTACCCATGACCAGGTGCTCAAATGTCTTGACGATGCCTGTGAGATAAGACATCGGGTTGAAGAGTCGTACCGTTGTCGGCAGCTGAAGGTGATTGAACAATATTTATTATCTGCTGAAAAATATATTGATAATTCTGACGTCTCCGCACTTTCCGACTGTTTGAAGCGAATTGATGAAAAGCTTTTGACTACGGATCAGATCCCACGTTTCCGAAGGCTTGCTTCAGAACTCATAAGGTTGGAGCGTATAGTTTTAACAGAGTCCACATACACCCAAGGTGAAAATCATGGGGATTTGTTTATTCAGCGTGATGCGGCGGAGCAACTTGCCAAATTGGAAATCGGGAAGAAGGCGGCTGATTGGCGACAACAGCAGGTCAGTCATGTGGATATGTTGCGCCAACAGTGGTCTCTACGAATATTGGATATCGATTCCTTGCCAACTTGTTACGGTAATGCCATTTCTCATCGATCAACAGAAGAAGCCCTTGCCACTCTAGTTTTTAAAGGACGAGAGTATATAGTCCGTCCCTATTATTTTTCTAAAAATTTATTTCTCTTTATGTTTTGTATAGACCGGCAGAAGTTCGTAAAAGCTGTTCACTTGGTGACCCCGGATGATTATTTTGTTAGCGAACCGGATATAACTTTCCACCAACACAAGATCTATATCTTTGGTAATGAGACGAGAGCCCTTGCTATCGGACTAGATCCATTAGAGATAATTATGGATTACCAGTTTGGTGGAGAGAAAAAGGAAGGTGTATTAGTCGAGCAAAGCTTGGTTTGTCCGGAAAAAGGATATTATTGGATATATATGCGAAATAAGGATGGTGAAGAACTATATGATATCTATAATTTAGAGAGTAGACGGCTGGAGCGGTCATTCAAAATAGATGATTTTCCAAAAGTTATTAGGAAGGAAGGAGGTAATGAGATAGCATTAGTTTTACGTGAGCAAGGTGAAATCCGAATCTACTCTGAACAGGGTAAGTTGTTGAAAACTATTGGTGAATCAATAGAAAGTATCGTTTCCGGTGTCAAGGTTCATCCAGATCAGCAAAGATACATTATTTTGGTTTACAACACCGAACTTTATGCCGATACGCAGTCTGAGGAATATGATGACCTTGTAAGGCTTAGGCTTAAGGTATTGGATGGTAAGACAATCGTCTCCGAAACACCGGTGGTTGGTTCCAATGGGGAAATGGTTAATAGTTTCGGAGTTTCTTCGGATAATAGTATGATATATGTAGTTTATGCTAATCTGGCATGTCTGCCAGGGTATCCAACGGGATTGACAGCTTTTTCCATTGATGGTGATGCGGTCGCTCTAGCTTATACGGTCCAGTTGCGTGGTGACCATTACGCTATATATGATGACCAAAGTGGGGGGGCAGCTGTATTGGCTTTTTTTTGTGAGAATGATGCATTTGCTATTAAGCTTGGAAAATCTGAACCTGTAATATCACTAAATAATTATGGAATTAATTATTACGACCATTTTATCCGGCCAATTAGCAATAGTGATTATTGCAATTTTCCGACGGGGAAACTGTTCGATTCAATTCAAACCCATCGGGAAAATATCAGTGAGGAAACACCAGGGCAGGTCTTTGATCGTATAGAGGATATAAAGCAAGACCCCAACCAGGATCCCGATGATATTTATGCTTTAATAGATGCCCTGGGAACATCGCCCCATGTGAGTTTTGAAGGTTATTTTCGCCAATGGTTTCTTGAAAAATATCCCCAACATTTTAGTCATAAGATGGATCAGGCAACAGAGGCATGTAAGAATCGGGATTGGTCCCGAGTTATTTCATTACTTGAACCCCTAACTCACCTTGAACTAGATGACGGTACGGCGTGTCATGTTCGTCATCTGCTCGGAATAGGTTATATGGGTGAGGGTGATACTGAGCATGCTATATCTACTTTGCAGGAAGGATTGACTTTAACGGGTGGTTCTTGTCCTTTTGAGGAGTTACTTGATTATGTGAAGTTTGAGGGTGGGGATACTGATAAAGGTGGTGATGAT
>JAOTSI010000104.1 GCA_029865005.1 Desulfobulbaceae bacterium | reverse complement strand
CCTTTTCTCTCTATCCAAAACGTTATAAAGTAAACTTTTTTCCTCAAAACTATTCTGTAGTGATTCAGCCATAACATTCACAGAAATAGCAAGTTCACGTATCTCGCCTCCTCCAATAATAGAATTTCTTATAGCCAAATTTCCCTGCCTGATTTCACCGGTTATCCTCTGAAGATTTTTGATCGGCATAACCACATTGAGATAAATATATAGCGCAATAAAAACAAAAATCACCATTCCAAAAATAAAAGAAAAACGCCTTAACTCTTTGAAACGTTCGACACTTTTTTGATTATCCTTTAGGAATGATTCAGATATATTGCTTACCAACTGAGAGACAATCTCTATCCGACCATGCAGTTGAGACCATAATAGCCCCTCATTTTCTCCACCTAACTTCAAATGGGTATAAATATCTTCAAATAAGGGTATAATTTCTTCATCACTGAGGCGCAAAAGACTATCCACCCATTGAACTTCCCGATGGTTACCCTTATGCCATTCATCTAGAGACGGGAGTTGATACTTTATGCTGCCGTAACGCATACCATTGATATCGGCCAGGTACAATTTCATTTCTTTCTCAATATCAGCAGAAATATTGCTACGATCGTAGGCACCGAGCTGCTCGAAACGAATACTTAGCAATGAAATTCTATATAAACGTGTCCGAACGGAACCCAGCAAATGAATAATTTTGGCATCATGTCCAATATCAGCTGCGAGCTTAAAAGCAAAAAATTGAGCCGTGCTCATAACCACAAGCACTAAGAGTCCAAATAGAAGATATTTAAATATCACAGATCGAAAGAAGAACATAATAAGTACCTGATCACAGAGTTCGTAAATAGTTGATCTAATACAGTGCGAATCTGTAATTGGTCACAGGTGCAGCAGATTTATGCAGTTGCCGCTGCTCGCTATAACCCCTTCTATGCGGGCAGGGATAATAGCATGAAGATGAGGTAACTGTTCCACTTACCATAATAAAGCCCTGGCAGGATGATAAATAGGATTATATAGAAAAAGTAAGCGTCCACCAGCACCACGTCTGCGCGCGATCAGACCGGATTCACATAGGATTAACTATAGCTCACCGGCCTGCTTGCACACATCCGCAGCACTGGCAAACGCTTACTATACCGATGTTGTGGAACTTTTCTTTTTACCCGGTGAACGGTTACTAGAAAAAGAAAACCCCTTCAACATTATGGCACTAAAAAACCTGCTCAGCTATCCTGATGATAGAAAGACCAAACAATTTAACAATGAACATTATATAGGAATAATACTCACAACTAAAGTTCATGTCAAATCCCAGAACTAGCCAACCTTCCCTTTAAATAAAAAAATATAAATCTTCTTTGGTCTAGAAACTTTTAAAAACTAAAAAAAATGCTACGCAATAGATATAATTACAGCACTATGAAGAGGAGATAACCATAGGGCACCATATCGACCTGTTAATTCGACAAAAATAACTAATCCTTCGCGCCCCTAAGGTTTGCATGGCTTGCTTTATGTTTTGCCGAACAGCAAAAAATGAAATAAATGGGGGGGGACATCTAAAAGAAGCCTAAATGTATCAAAAATAATACGGAGAAAAAATAGAGCTGTAACCTGAAAAAACGTAAGTTATCACGGGCCATATTAAATCAGTTAGTTATAAACCATGTGACCAGGTACGAAAGAACTTATTAGAAATAAATTAATAAGCAGATTGTCGCCTTTTTAAAATTACCACTACAGCAAATAGTTACTGCTCTATAAATAATATTAATTAAGAAGCGGAGGGATACTGATTCGACCCACACTATAAAAGGTCAATCAAGTCAAATGGTTACAAGTGGAACATCAAGATAACTTACAATCTATCCACGGCCACAAAAGTGGTTGGATTGAACAATTTACTTTGAAAAGAAAACTAAACGTTACATACGTCAACATCATCAATAATGATCAAGCAATTAGTAATTGCTTTAAATTTTTTGAGCAATTTTTTCCATTTTTTCTCCAGCAAGTTTTTGGAGATTATTTTTATTGGACCAAGTATAAAATCGCGCAGAAATCCCCAACAACTCAGCTTGTTGATAATCTCCCAATTCTACCTCTCCAAGTTCGGATAACAATTCAGGGGTCAGCTCAAGAGTATGCTCTATCGACTTAATTGTCCAATTACAATCATTCACATAACGGATAGCTCTTTCACGGGCAGCACTAACCGACTCACCGAAAACCCAAGCGATGGCATATGCGCCTTGAATATCATCAACCTCACCCTTTTTTCCAAAAGGTTCAATTTCTAAATGGAAAAAATATGGTTTCATAGTCGCTTCTCCCGTGAAGCTGAAAGGTTCAAAAAAAAATACAGAGCATAACTATATCTTATACTGCAATGGTCGCATTGTACCATCCCAAATACATCCGCACAAATCTTTTCGAAAAATAATCCCTTCCAGCCCAAACAATATGAATCATTATTCGATGAGAAACCGTTTGATTTGCTCAAGACCACTGTCCAAGGTCTTTCTTGCACTTTCCATGCCCGTCTCAACCCCATTACCAGCCTTTTCAGTTATCTCTTTAAGCCTTGAATTAACTTTGCCACCATCATTTCCTTTGGTATCCAAATCCAACAAGGACCCTGACAACTCAGTAACTACGGCTTGCTGAACTCTTGTCAATATCTCTTCAACCAGTGAAGCAGTACCACTGTCTAAGTCACTACCAACATTTTTTAATTCTATGGTATCAAGGCTAATATACTTATCGGCATTCTGAGAAATACTGGACGAAACATAAAGTGCTGCATTGGAAATTCTGAAATAATCAATAATTACTTTTTTTCCTTGGGATGATGGTCCAGGGGCAACACCTGGCTCGTTTTTTTGCGGCAAACCGGCTTTTACATTCTCTAACAACCGTCCCAAATTACTCTCTGTAATTTTATTTTCATAATTAATAATCGGTGATTCAATTATAAAACTTTTTATATGTATTTCATCAGTTAACAAAGAACCGACATCTAAATCCACCCTGATCTGACCCATTCTAAACAATTGCTCTTTCGAATAACCAACTGGATTACCAATAAGAAAATCTGAAACAACAACACTAGACCCCTCCCAATCAACCTCAATATCGCCCATAGCAACAGGGGTACCAGTAATGGTAGGGCCAACCTTCTCAACACCTCCCATGATTAGAGGCCCCGCAGCATAAATAAGCAGAAACAGACCTAGAAAAAAAATGGATATAAATACAAAAAGCAACTTAACCAATTTCATTATCGCAACTCCTCACCTTAAACAATATAATTTATTTTTAAATACCATATTAGACAGATACCTTACAGTAACCCTAGCGGACAAATTACCACCAAATCGACCCTCCCCTAACCTGCTCCAGGAGAAGCTCTTGGGAGATTTCTTTTTGGTAATCCGAGTTACAGTTATTGCATCCCCCTTCATCAGCCGAACCGTATATGGTCACAGAATTCATAACTAGCTGATTTAATACACCGCGAAATAGTAAGTAGTCACTGGTGCCTCAGACTTATTCAGTTACCACTGCTCACTATAGCCCATCTATATTGGCGATGTTGTTAACTTAAGGCTCACAAGGGACGATTTCGGTTCTGTCGGGCAGCCACAGAGTAACCACCCCCTACAGCTTCCGGGCAGATTCAACCATTCGTAAAATCATAAACTTTTGAACAAGTCAAAAACATTGAACTATGTGGGCAGGGGCAACTGCATGAAGATGCGACACCTATGACCACTTACACCTAACCAATACACAACAAAAAAAACAAAAGCATTATCCATACCGACAATTCTTTTTTCCTCTAAAGTATTTCCTTATATATCGATTCAATATCCTATCTAATTACTCAAAAAATCATATATTTCTCTCCAAAAAAAAATATCGAATAACAACACGTAAAAACCTATTCTACGATCAACATAAAAAAGGCCTCGCAATAAAAAATTGCGAGGCCTTAATAAAAAAACTAAAAGTCAAAGGTTAAGAAATAACCTTACGCACCTTTGCAGCAATAGACTCAGCATCCAGTCCCTGATCAGCATAAAGCTCAGCAGGCTTACCGGATCCTCCATATTTATGGACTCCGAGACGATGCAACTCGGCAACCACACCGGCATCCATTAAAGCAACAGCAGCGGAAGCACCGAGACCGGTATCCACATGGTGATCCTCTACAGTAATAATCGGGCCAAGCTTAGCTGCCTCCACCAAAGAATCACTATCCAAAGGAAGCAAGGAAGCCATATTAATAACTCCAACTGAAATGCCTTCACCTTTTAAAATTTCCCATGCCTTAAGCACATTGGGCGTCACAGCGCCATAGGTAACTATTGTTGCCGCATCACCTTTACGTAACCAATCAGCCTTGCCAGGTGTGAAAACGTAATCTTTACCGTAAAAAACCTCGCCTTTTTCATCAGTGATGACCGACATCTTAGAACGCCCCATCCCAACAAAATAATTTCCAGAATTAGACCCCACGTGACGAACAATACGATCAGTTTGATTAGGATCGGCAGGCATAAACACAGAAAAACGGAAAAGGTTTTTAATTAAACCCAGGTAATCGATACATTGATGGGTTGGACCATCCTCACCCACATCAAGACCAACATGAGTGGCCACAATCTTAAGATTAGTATGATTGAAGTCACTTAATCGATTCTGATTATACACTTCAGATACCGCAAAAACACCAAAGGTGGAGAAAAAGGCTACCATCCCTTCCCTACTCATTGCTCCAGCCATAGCTGCAGCATGATGCTCTTGAATTCCAGCCTCAAAATAACCATCAGGAGAATGCTTGTGAAAAGCTCCCATTTTCACCGAACCCTCTAAGTCGCAGGACACTCCAATAACCTTAGGAGGCATACCTTCGCCATTATTAGCTACAGCTAACCCATGCAAAGCGTTACCATAAGCGGAACGGTTATCAGTCATGGTATCTTTTTCATACAAAATCGGCTCACCTGAGTCAATATCTGGAACCGAAGATCGCACATCCATTACGGTTTCATTGGTAACAGGAGCTTTACGTTTTTCCAAATAAGTTTCGTAGTCATTTTCTACGCCTAATTCCTTAAAGGCTTCGGCTAATTGCTCAGGGTTCAAAGGGGAACCATGATATTTAGCTTGATTCTCTATAAATGAAATACCTTTACTCATAATGGTACGGGCCACAATAACAGTGGGTTTTCCGTCATTGTTGAGATAGGATTTTCGTAAAGCCTGATAAATAGCATTGTGATCGTGACCATCCTCCAAATAAATAACATTCCATCCCATACCAGAATAAAGATCTCGGATAGACTGGGGCATGACATCCTCGGTGGCGCCACAAATCTGAAGATGATTACGATCAATCATCACTGTCAGGTTATCAAGTTTAAATTTACGAGAGTATCGAATTGCCTCGACTATCTGACCTTTCTGGTGCTCCCCATCACCCATTAAGGCAACAACCTGATTGGACTTTTTCTGAGCTTTCAGAGACTGAGCCATACCCACGGCAGCAGAGAGACCCTGTCCAAGGTTACCGGTATCCCATTCAACCCCAGGTACAATAGATTCTACATGGCCAGGAAAACCGGAACCGGTTCGCCGAAAACCAGTCAGGAATTGTTCCTCAGTAAAATAACCGTTCTCGGCCAATACACTATAAACCCCAGGTGAAATATGCCCCATACTAACAACCACCCGGTCGCGTTGCGCGTCACGGGGATCTGTTGGATTATGATTAACCAAACCATAAGTCACCAATAACATGTCTAAAGCGGACAAAGACCCACCGGGATGGCCAGAAGCAGCTAAGGATGTCGACAACAATATCCGGCGCGCACAACGGCTCCGCATCTGCTTCAGCGTTTCAATATCCTCTTGGGTCAACTCTTCTTTATTCGTATCAAAACGTAGATTCATACTGGACTCCGTTTCACTCATTATTTATTTGAATAGTATTTTTTATATAAAATATCATTGGCAAGAACATCACGCTACGGTTCCATTACCGACTTGACAAATCAATAAAACTGCGGAATAAAACCCTTTTACACACAGTGTAAAATATGATAAACGATCATCGACACTGTTCAATCAAGTGTAAAAAACTTAAAATCTGTTATAATACACTAGGACGGAAACACAACAGGAAAAACCTTTGTTTCACCCTTTTCATTCATTATTAACTCCAATGCAACTAAATTCAATTTTTTCAAAAAAACCTTTTATTTTAGCCCCATTAGCAGGATACTCCGACCTGCCATTTAGATTACTCTGCAAAGAGATGGGTGCGGCGCTCTGCGTGTCTGAAATGATCAGCGCTAACGGTTTAACATACGGCCAGCACAAAACAATAGCTATGCTTGCCAGCGATCCCACCGAGCGACCTGTGTCCATGCAGCTTTTCGGAAATGATCCAAATATCATGGGAGAAGCTGCTGCCATTGTAACCAAACAGCCCATCGATATGATTGATATCAACATGGGCTGTCCGGTTAAAAAAGTTATTAAAAAAGGTTCAGGCGCTGCCCTCATGAAAGACATGGAGCGTGCAGGAGCCATTATCCAAGCTGTTTGCCAAAATTCAGACCTGCCGGTATCAGTAAAATTTCGGAGCGGCTGGACCCATAATGCTATTATTGCACCTGACTTTGCTCAAATGGCCCAAGATTGCGGAGCAGCCATGGTTACCATCCATGGACGAACCTGGTCCCAAGGCTTCGGTGGGCTTGCGGATCAGAACGTTATCGCCCAAGTAAAAGACAAAGTACAGATCCCAGTAATCGGCAATGGTGATATTCTTTGCCATGAAGACGGAATTAAGATGATGCAAAATACCGGTTGCGACGGAGTCATGATTGGGCGCGGCACGTTGGGCAACCCATGGGTTTTCTCACCACAGGACAGACCAAAGAGTTTCGAATTACGACGCCCCGTCATCATGCGTCACATCCAGCTCATTGAAAAATATTCGCCCCCTTTCCTGGCCCTCTTTCGCATGAAAAGCCATATGGGTCGATACCTGATTGGGCTACCAGGCGCTTCGCAATATCGTAAATCCATAGCTAATGCCACCTCCACCGATACAATAAAACAACTCTTTCAAATAACATCATGACTTTTCCTTACAACCCGGTGAACGGTTACTATACCAAAACACATACCTTACCAAAACAAAACTTTCACGGCCACCTTAGACAACACATGAAGTTCTTTCTTTTTTCCGCTATACGTGCTACAAAGTGGTACCGATGCTACTAATTCCACTTACTTCAATAAACAACTAAAGAGATCGACTCTATGAAGTTTCAAACACGCCTCATCCACGAATGTATTGAACCGGAAAAATGGAATGGTGCCACCTTACCGCCTATTTACCAAAACGCCTCCCATTGCCATCAGAGTGCTGAGAGCATGAGCGATACATTTGGTGGTAAAACCGATCAACATATTTACATGCGCTTAACCAACCCCACCAACCAAGTGCTAGAGCAAAAGCTCTCCGCCCTTGAAGGCGGCAAAGGGGCAATTTATATGGCATCAGGGATGGCAGCGGTAACCAATACCTGCATGGCTTTACTGAGAGCCGGTGACGAATTCGTTTGCGGATCGTCTCTCTTCATGTCGACCTACCTCCTATTTACCAAAGTATTTGCTAAATATAATCTTACTTGCCGAATCGTCGATCCCTTAGACCTGGAAGGGATGGAGAATAGCATCAATGATAAAACCAGGTTTATCTACTTGGAAACCATCGGCAACCCCGCCATTGACATCCCTGACATACAGAAGTGCGCTGATCTGGCCCATAAGCACGGCCTTCCACTTTTAGTGGATAATACCCTTGCAACTCCTTACCTCTGCCGCCCCTTGGAACTTGGAGCCAATGTTATCATCCACTCCACCACTAAATACCTCTCCGGCCATGGAGATGCAGTGGGAGGCATGGTTATAGACGGCGGTTCTTTTGACTGGGCTGCTTCAGACAGATTCCCTGACTTTAAACCCTTTATCGAGCGCAAAGGGGAGCTAGCCCTAAGAGATAAGATATGGCGTGAACACCACATTAACTTCGGCTCCACTCCTGCCCCATTCCATGCATATCTGACATTTATAGGTCTGGATACCTTAGGGTTACGCATGGAAAGACACATGAAAAACACTATCAAAGTTGCTCAACACTTAGCTGACCATTCCAAGGTTAACTGGGTCAACTATCCCGGTCTCAAAAATCACCCTTGCCGCGCAACTGCTGAAAAGCAATTTGGCCATTTGGGATATGGCGGCTTACTCACTTTCGGGATGGATGACCAGGAAGCCTGCTTTCAAGTCATAAATAATCTTAAAATGATTTATCACCTGGCTAACCTGGGCGATTGTAAAACACTTATCATCCATCCAGCCTCCAGCCAATACCTCTCATTCCCAGAACAAGAACGCAACCAGCTGGGGATTCGCTCCGACCTTCTCCGCTTATCGGTTGGAATTGAGGACGTTGAGGATATTTGCAATGATATAGATCAGGCCCTAACAAAATTATAAACAATGACCGATAACTCCATACAACAGCCACAATCATTGATGGTGGAAAAACAATATTTCACCTTTGCCCAACCGCCCAACGAAATGGTTCTGGACAGCGGTGCCAGGCTCGGCCCCATCACCTTGGCCTACGAATCTTACGGCACGCTTAACGAGCAAAAAAACAATGCAGTGCTAGTGCTCCATGCTTGCACCGGCGACGCCCACGTTGCAGGCCATTACAGCGACGAAAATTGCTCCACCAGTAAACCAGGTTGGTGGGACAATATGGTTGGACCGGGAAAACCCATAGACACTGACCGTTATTTCGTTATTTGCTCTAATATCCTTGGCTCTTGTTGCGGAACCACCGGCCCATCTTCCATTAACCCAGAAACCGGTAAACCCTTTGGCTGTTCGTTTCCCATGGTTACCATCAGAGACATGGTGCGAGCTCAAAAACAGCTTATTGATCACCTAGAAATCAAAAAAATAATGGCCCTTATAGGTGGTTCAGTGGGAGGAATGCAAGTTCTTCGTTGGTGCGTAGAATATCCGGAGATGGTGGCTTCAGCCATTCCCCTGGCCACCACCACCAGACATTCCGCCCAGGCCATAGCCTTTAATGAAGTCGCCAGACAAGCCATCATGACCGACCCTGACTGGAATAACGGTGACTACTACGAGGGAAAAGGTCCACACCATGGCCTTGCTGTGGCCAGGATGATCGGACATGTTACCTACCTATCTGATGAGTCTATGCGTAATAAATTCGGTCGTCGCCTGCAAAACCGCTCTTCTGTCTCCTTTGACTTTGATGTCGATTTTGAAATAGAAAGTTACTTACGCCATCAAGGAACGAAATTCGTATCACGTTTTGACGCCAACTCCCTTTTATATATTACCAAAGCAGCCGACTACTTCGACTTGGAAAGCAGTGAAGGGTGTAGTTTGATAGACGAAAAACTATCCGACACTACTTTCCTTGTTATATCATTTAGTTCAGACTGGCTATACCCGACTTATCAATCTAAAACACTGGTGTCGATATTAAAGAAAAATGGTTGTGACGTTAGTTTCTGTGAAATTGAAGCTCAGTGGGGACATGACGCATTTTTACTTCCCAACCCCCGACTTAATACAATAATAGAAAAATTTCTCTTACGGATAAGCAATGAGCAAGGAATCTGAACATCTTGAAAATTTTCGCTTTGATTTAAGGTTAATAGGCTCTTGGATTAAACCCAACTCCAAGGTACTCGACCTCGGTTGTGGCAACGGTGATTTACTGCTCTACCTCAAAGAACACAAGAACGTACGAGGAACCGGCATAGAATTTGTAGAAGCTAAGGTAGCCAAATGTATTGAACGAGGACTTAGCGTATTACAAGGAGACTTCAACGACGAGGTTCATGACTATCCAGACAATTGCTTTGACGTCATTATCCTCAGCCAAACCTTACAACAGGTAATGGACCCTAAAAACCTCATTTTAGAGCTCCTACGCATCGGCAAACAGGTTATAGTGAGTTTCCCCAATTTCAGCCACTGGATGATTCGAATGAAAATTCTTGTCCACGGTAGAGCGCCCAAGTCCCGCCAACTACCATATGAGTGGTACAATACCCCCAATATCAGAATAATAACCATTAGGGATTTTAAAGAGTTTTTAGCAAGTCTTAAAATCAAATTAGCAAAAGAAGCGGCAATCAATACTGACAATAATGATAAGGATGGTAAAATTGTCAAATTTTTAAAAAATATTCGAGCAACCTACGGCATTATGATGTTGGAAAGCCCCCATTAAGGGCGACGGAAAATTATAAATGTCCCAAAATCAAACTCTACGCTTACCGGCGCAAAGTTTTTGTCGTCTTTTTTTTATCTAGGCAATAGGCAGATAATATTTCTATGTAACTGTTGCAGTGATAAAGAAGAAGGCTAAAAAGACAAGAAAGATGGGATAATATATTTTTTCTGCGGCCCTAAATATAGGAAGGCGGAACCAATGCATCTCAATCACCATCAACAATCGACGGATTATGAGTGAGAATAACTTTATCAAGCGGCAATGTGACAGAAGGGCTCAACAACCCAAAAACAATCACGACCAAATTCCTTCCGTGGTTAAAGCACTAAGCGAAGGTTTCCTAACCAAAAACTGGACCAGTCATATTGATCCGGTAGCCATACCCTCCAGAAAAGAGATCGTTAATCTGGTTCGCCTTACCCAACAGATAATTTTTCCTGGTTATTTTAACAATTACACCCCCGAGATTCTCAGTCCTGATAATCTTGAGTACTATTTAGGTCAAAAAATAACCATTCTCAATGAATCGCTAGCCAAACAGATCAGCTCCGCCATCCGTCATGACTGTTTTCGTCATGATAAGGCATGCACCAAATGTCGGGAAAATAGTTATGATCGCGCATCTCAATTCATCAAAGCTCTCCCGGAACTAAAAAATCTTCTAGAAGCCGACATATCAGCCACCCTGGAAGGAGATCCCGCCGCAGCCAATGCAGATGAAGTTGTTTTTTGTTACCCTGGCCTCTTTGCTATTTTTATCTATCGCATAGCCCATAAACTCATTGAACTAGATGTCCCAATTATTCCACGCATAATGAGTCAATACGCCTACAGTCGCACCGCCATTGACATTAACCCTAATGCTGAGATCGGACATTCATTTTTCATCGACCACGGGGCCGGGGTCGTTGTGGGTGC
>JAOTSI010000406.1 GCA_029865005.1 Desulfobulbaceae bacterium | reverse complement strand
TCCCGTTACTATCCCGGTAGATGAGGATTTCTGATTTCTGTTGGTCTGGTTGCTTATCCGTGGTCATAGGGCCAGCTCTTCCACCATTTTTTCGGCATCGGGGATACGGAGTTCGCCGGAGAGGAGTTTGGGTAGGAGGGTGTCTCGGAGTTTGGTTAAAGTCGCATGTTGATGCGAAATTGCCATTTTTTTCATGCTCCAGTCTTTGACTAGCAAATCATAGCATTTTCCTAGTCCCACAGGAGGGATAATAACAGACTTAATTATCAATTCTTTCCAATGTCGACGATATTCTTCAAAAAGTTGTTTGCCTTGTATTGCATAATAAACCCAGTTTGTTGGATACAGTTTACCTTTAAGAGGGATAACATTTTGTGAGATAGAGAATGGTTCACAAGTTAATTTCGTAACGCAAGTATGATCACCAAAAATAAAAGCTGGCTCTTCAGGGGTAGCTTCAATATCAGCCACACCGACATGATAACCCAATAAAAGATTAGAACCTTGCTCGTAGACAGGTGTTATACCATAATCAGCTACCTCTTTTTTATTGTATCTTTTTTTAACCTTGAGCCGGTTTAAAATATCATCAACAATACCAGTTTTCCAGCCCAGAGGAATCCAACCCAGCTCATCGCTGTAGGTGAACTCGTCGGGAAAAAGGGTGCGGATTTCTTCGGGCAGGGGCCGTCGTTTATCTCCGAGGGCGGCGCGGACTCGGGCCCTTTCCCGTAAGTTTTCGGGGATTTCTTTGCCGCTGGCCAGTGCGTTGTCGATCACCGGGTCAAAATCGACAAACCAACTCTTGAACAAGGCCTGCGCCATTCCCTCCAAGGTCTCATTCATCCGCCGGTTCAACTCAATCCTCGATTGTATAGCCCAAAGCATATTCGCAATTTGCTGTTGTTCTTCTAAAGGCGGAAGTAGGCAATTAAATAATGTAATTCTCGAAGGAGAGGTGTGAAGGATTTTAGTACCAGTTGCTGTGGAAAACAGATAATGATTAAATTCTCGCGTTAGAAATAGCCAATACAAATATTTTTTTGAGACTTTAGCAGGCTGTTTTATAACTACTTTACCTAATCGCTGATTATGTAGATAATTATTGTGGTCATCTGGTATTACACCAGGAATACCCAAAATTTCACCACCGGAAGTTTGGCAGGTCATTGCAAGTAATATATCATCTGGCTTAAGTTGATATTCTACAGGGAAATCTGCCGTGTACCTTTTTAACTTAGTACTACCAAAACGAAACCCACCTGTGTATTCAAAATTTCCGATAGCAACGACAATTGGTCCTTCGTTTCTGGTTTCATCCATAAAGGTACCTTTAAAAGCCCAACCATGTTTAATTTCAATTAGGTCTCCAAGGCAATAATTTGGCCACTCACCCCCCATAACCCAACACCTCCAAATTCTTACGGATCGCCGCGTCCAACTCCACCCCTTCACGCATCTGCTTGTACAGGGTGTCGGTTAACTCAGCCATTTTCTCCTCAAAGGGGATACCGTCATCCTCAATGGCTTCGGCACCCACATAGCGACCGGGGGTGAGAACATAGCCATGGGATTTGATTTCCTCCAAGCTTGCAGACTTGCAGAAACCCGCTTTATCCGCATACACCCCATCCTTTTTCTCTCCCCGCCAGGCATGGTAGGTGCGGGCGATCTCGGCGATCTCCTCGTCCGAGAGCTCCCGATGGGTTCGGTCAATCAAGGCCCCCATCTTACGACCGTCAATGAACAGGGTCTGGTGCTGCCGGTCCCTGAAACTGCGGACCGTGTCGGCTTTTTTATTACGGGAGATAAACCATAAACAGACCGGAATCTGGGTGGTGTAAAAGAGCTGACCGGGCAAGGCGATCATGCAATCCACCAAATCGTTTTCAATGATCTTTTGGCGAATATCCCCTTCACTGTTGGTACTGGTGGACATGGAGCCGTTGGCCAGCACAAAACCGGCCACCCCGTTTTCCGAGAGCTTGGAGATCATGTGCAGGATCCAAGCATAGTTGGCATTGTTTACGGGCGGCACCTCATAACCGGCCCAGCGCGGATCGTCCACCAGTTCGTCGGCTGCTCGCCACGCCTTGAGGTTAAAAGGTGGATTGGCCATGATGTAATCGGCCTTAAGGTCCTGGTGCTGGTCCTTCAGAAAGGTGTCGGACGGGAACTCGCCCAGGTTACCCGAAATGGAGCGGATGGCCAGGTTCATCTTGGCTAGTTTGTAGGTCGCGCCGATGGATTCCTGACCATAGATGGAGATGTCTTTGGTGTTGCCGTGGTGGTTTTCGACAAACTTGATGGATTGGACGAACATCCCGCCGGAGCCGCAGCAGGGATCATAAATCTTGCCCTTATAGGGCTCAATCATCTCGGCAATGAGGTTTACCACCACCTTAGGGGTATAGAACTCTCCCCCGCCCTTACCCTCCGAAGCCGCGAACTTGCCCAGAAAATACTCATAAACCCGCCCAACCACATCCTCTTTCTTGTCAGCCACTGTATCAATATTGGAGATGGTATCAATGAGCGCCGCAAGCTTGCTGCCATCCAACCCCAAGCGGGAAAAATAGTTGTCCGGCAGGGCACCTCGGAGCGCCTTGTTGTTCTTCTCCACCGTGGCCAACGCGCTGTCAATCTTGATGGCAATATCATCCTGTTTAGCGTGTTGCTTGATATAACTCCAACGCGAGAGCTCCGGCAGGTAAAAGACGTTCTTCATGGCGTAAAATTCCACCATCTCAAGATACTTTTCCTTACCCTCGGCTATTAGCTCCTGCCGACGCTCTTCAAACTTGTCACTGGCGAATTTCAAAAAAATAAGACTCAACACCACATGCTTATACTCTGAAGACTCCACCGAGCCCCGCAGCTTATTTGCCGTATCCCATAGGTTCTGCTCAAACCCGTTCTGCTTCTTTTTTGCCGCTTTTTTAGCCATATCCTATAATCCTAATTGCTAAGAAAAGTCATTGGTTCTTGTAATATCTTGTAAATATATGAAAAATCATTAAGTGATAAACCTATCTACCAACCGGAGCTATAATTCACAAGAAAAATATAAGAATACATAATGGGGTGCCATTACGCGCACCCCACTATACTTGGTGGGAGAAATACCCTGGCCATTACCATCTTATCGATGATTCTTGCCTAGTGTGGTTAAACAGCTCTGCGACGCCTAGGGCTGGGTTTTCTCGATGTTGGTTTATTTTTGTGCTGGAATGATTCAGAAATATGGTTCTATAATGTCCTTAATGATTTCATTCTGGCCGCTGTTTATCTCGGATGTTTTTGCACCTGTAAACGGTGAGGGTATCATTATGCTCGGTGATGATGGCCACATAGTAGTCTTCCTGGCCGGATTTGCCGTTGTAGCGCGGATGTTTTCCTTCACTGCAGAGAGTTTCGTAGCACAGCCGCTCAAAGCGCAACCCATCGAGTTTTTTGTTAATCAATATCATTTTACTTCCGGATAGTTTAATAGACTTTTACGGCAATATTTAATCTTTAGTATGTTTGCTCTCATGAGATAATGATATACTAAGCTGTTCTTAACCCAAGTTCGTGGGAATGACTCTTGAAAACTCTGCAAATGAAGGTTTCCCGTTTTTCATAAAAAGCAGAAGCACGGAAAATCGGAGAGATGGGTCTTT